>JANOAS010000391.1:0-3980 GCA_031411255.1 bacterium | reverse complement strand
CGCTCCTGGCGGTAGGTGACGCGCACGTCGGGGAAGCCCTTCTTGCGGTAGACTTCCTCGATTTTCCGGGTGGCAGCCTGGAGCTGGGTTTCGTCAACAAGGGTGCCAAGCTTGAGGTCGGCGTCCTGCTTCAAGCTCTCGGCGGTGATGGCGGAGTTCCCGAGAAAGGAAATGTCGCCAAGGTTGGTGCGAGGCTCGACGAGCACGGTCAGCTTCACGCCGTCGCCTTCAGGCTCGGTCAGGATGTTGACGTTGGCCACATCCCCGGCGGTGATCAGGTTTTTGACGTCCGCGTCGCTCTTGTCCTGGGTGTAATATTGACCGACGCGCAGGCTCATGTTGGCCAGCACCCGGTTCCGGTCGATTGTCGCGTTGCCGATGTTCCGGACTTCGATGGATTTGATGAGCTTCGCCTGCTCAGTGGGGATGGCGGTCGGAATGCTGGCCGGGCTGGGGATGGGTGCGTCCGGCGCGGGCAGAGTGGGGGCGGGCAGCTCCTGGCTGCTGGCAGGGGAACCCGTGGTCGGGCTGAGTTCCTGAGCGTGAAGCGGGAGAAGCAACGCTGCCATGAGGGTCAGCAGGGCTCCAGTCTGGTTCGCCAGTCGGGCGATTCCATTCCGGCGGAGGGTCGGAAGTGGGTGTCGGATCATGTGGTTGGTTCTATGGTGTATTGAAATTATGGAAAACTAAGAGAGCCAGAAAGCTGACACGCGCAGATAGATCAAATTGATACGGGCAAGGTCAAGGAGAATTTGCCTTCCGGCTCCTCAGAATTTCCAGAAGAAATCATGCAAAGAATTCAGCAAGAAAAGAATCGCGCAACGATCAGCCCGCGACCAGTGCGGAATTAATCGAGGATTTTTCCCGCATGCCGGAGGGAACATCGTGAACCGGATGGGAGGCGAGCCCTATAGAGCGCCCGGGAGTTCGCTCAGCAGACGGACAATGGGGGAGGCGTCGGCAACCGGCTTTTTGGCCGAACGACGAGGCGGAGGACGAAATGTCTCTGCAGGGGGAAATGGTGCGCAGTACAGGGTTCGAACCTGTGGCCCCCACCGTGTCAAGGTGATGCTCTACCACTGAGCTAACCGCGCGTTTTCCTAAAAAGAAGGGCCACTACCTATGCCCAGAAGCGATCATGCTGCAAGGAAAAAGACGGGATTTCCTTGCCGGGCTTTATTCTTCTGTCCAGTCGGCTGCAGTCCGGGCTTCAAGCGAATACCATGCGAAAGGAGATCGGGAGGGGTGCGGCTGGTATGATGGCATCCGGTGATGCCCCAAGTGGATCGCGGGTGGACGGCGGGGTGGGGCCGGGTGATGCGTGGACAGGGAGTCGAATCCACCTCTCTTTCTGATCCATGAAACGCGCGTCTTTTCTTTTGAGCTGTCTGGTTGGGCTGTGGCCGCTGGTTGCGGGGGCGGGGGCACTGCGGGTGGGGGTGGCGGCGGGGGAAAAGGAAGCGGGGACGGATTTTTCCCAAGCGCTGGTAGAGGTGCTGCGGGGGCGGGATGTGGTGGTGGGCGACGGACTGGCTGGGGCGGAGGTGGTGGTGTGGGCGGGGCGGCATGAGGCGGCGGTTGGGGAGGAAATCCGGAAGCATGCGGGCGGGCTGGTGGTGGTGGATGACTTCGCGAGGGGTGCGGACGCAGCCCAGGCGTGGCAGGGGCTGGCGGGAGCAGTGGCGGGGCCGGAGGAGGCACGTTCGTGGGCGGGGGTGGTGCCACTGTTTTTCACGGTGCCGGGGCGGGCACACGCGGTGTCGGGCGGGATCTCGAATTTTGAAACAGCGGCGGCGTTTTCGTGGAATCTGCGCCTGGACCCGGCGGCGGTGGTGCTGGCGACGACTTGGACGCCGCACCAGAAGCATCTGCAAAACGGACAGCCCCAGCCCTGCGTCTACGGCGTCTCCCCGGTGCTCTGGACGCTGGAAAAGGAGGGCCGACGCACGGTGGGTTGTGCGGTGGGGGACGCGGCGGCGCTGAAGAATCCGGCGTTTCGCGCCGTGATGGTGCGGGCGGTGGCGTGGGCGGGGAAACGGGAGCGACCGGATGATCTGCTGACGCCGGAGGAAAAGGCGTCCTTCATTTACCCGCCCGGCGGTCCGCTCTCGCCGGAGGTGGGGCTGAAGGCGCTGAAGGTGCACCCGGACGTGACGGCGGAGCTGGTGGCGGCGGAGCCGCTGGTCTCGAAGGTGATCAATCTGGACTGGGACGCGGGTGGGCGGCTCTGGGTGGCGGAATCCGTGGAGTACCCGGAGGGGCGACGGGGCGGCGGACCGGAAAGCATGTACGCGGCCTGGCAGCGGGAGACGCCGCTGCCGAAGCCGCCGGCGGTGGAGCGCCCGGGGCGGGACACGATCTCGTGGCTGGAGGATGCGGACGGGGACGGGCGCATGGACCGGAAGCATGTCTTCGCCGGCGGGCTGGACATGGTGACGAGTTTCTGTTTTTACCGGGACGGGGTGATCGTGGCTCAGCCGCCGGAGATCCTGCTCCTGCGGGACACGGACGGCGATGGCACGGCGGACACGCGCGAGGTACTCTACGCGGGTCTCGGCACGAATGACACGCACGCGGTCCTGAACAACCTGCGTTGGGGGCTGGACGGCTGGATCTACGCGACGCACGGCTACTCGGCATCGCCGCGTGTGACGTCCGGCGACGGAACGAAGAACTACGGCGCGATCAACTCGGGCGTGGTGAGGTTTCGCCCGGACGGCTCGGGCATCGAGATGGTGAGCGCGAAGGGGGGCAACTGCTGGGGCGTGGACATCACGAGCGACGGCGAACTCTTTTTCACCCAGCCGACCTCGGGCGACCTGGTCATGCACGTGCCGGTGAGCGACCGTCTGATGGCGGAGGGCGGGCTGGGCCGGGAGCCATCGTGGAAGGTGCTCCAGCACATGCTGCCGGTGAAGCCGCTGATGTCGCCGGAGGAAATCATCGAGCAGCAGCCCAATGACGTGATCGGCTCCTTCACGGCGGCGTGCGGCTGCGCGATCTACGAGGGCGGCTCGTGGCCGGCGGAGTGGACGCGCGGCTACTTCACATGCGAGCCGACGGTGCACATCGTGCACCACGAGGCGATCTCGCCCGACGGGCCGAGCTTCGCCGCAGCGAAGGCGCGGGAGGAGGAATTCAGCGCCACGCGGGACTGGTGGCACCGGCCCATCGACACGCGGCTGGGTCCGGACGGGAATGTCCACGTGATCGACTTCTACAACCAGGCGATCCTCCACAACGACCCGCGCGGGCCGATCCATCTCTGGAACAACCAGGCCGCCCGGCCAGACCGCGACCACTTTTTTGCCCGCATCTACCGCATGCGCCACCGGCAGGCGACGGCGCTGCCTGCGGTGGATCTGGCCAGCCTGGACGGGCGGGTGGCGGCACTCTCGCACCCGAACCGCGCGGTGCGTTTCCGCGCCCAGCGGCTGCTGGAGGAGAGCGCGGACCAGCTGCCCAAAGCCGCACACCAACTGGCCGCCGCCACCGGAGTGGCCCGGCTGCACGCCCTCTGGCTGCGGGCGGCCGCCGGGGTGCTGGGCGAGGGGGAAATCACCTCCGCCGTGAGTGACCCGGACCTCTCTGTGAAAGTGACGGCAGCCCGCGTGCTGGCGGAGCATCCCGCCCTCGCCACGGTGGCGGTGGTAGGAAAAATAGGCGCTCAGCTGACGACGGAAACCGACAAGCGCGCCACCCTCCAGCTGCTGGCGGCGGTGCCCCAGGGCACTCCGCTTCCCGCCCGGCACCTCGCGACGTATTTCGCCTCGGCTGCGGACCCGTGGACACGGGCCACGATCCAACGCAATGCCAAAAGCCAGCCCCGCCAGGTGCTGGACGGCTGCCTGAGCCGTCTGCTGAACGGGCCGGACGTGGCTCCGCTGGTGGAGTACGTCTTCGCCTCGGTGCGGGACGATCCGGCGCAGCTCGCGCCGATGATCGACGACCTCTCCACCAGCCCCTACGCCAGCGAACCG
>JANOAS010000390.1:0-45414 GCA_031411255.1 bacterium | reverse complement strand
CTTCCCCAAACTTTCCTAATATCCGAGGTATCCGCGAAATCCGCAGTCTCCACTCTGGAATTTAGGGTTATTAGCGAAAATCCGGGGTTTGACAGAGAGGGCGGGCGTGGATGTCGTCGTGGAGGTCGGGCGACCTTGCGGGAGAACTGGGTGGTTTTCAAACCGCGGTGCAGGGCCGCAGGATTACGGCTGGCCCTGCCGGGTTCGCGCAAGCGCGTGGGGCCACGGCCAGCTAAGCCCTTGCCAGGAAGGGGGCGGTGTGGGGGCGGGTTGGCCGGAGGCAATACCCGCACCGCTTTCTTTTTCAACCCTGCCGCTGGGCGATGGGGACGATGGGGAGGGGGCCCTGGGGGCCAGTGTAGTCGGTGAGGGGGCGGTAGAGGCGGTTGTCGATGAGCTGTTCGAGCACCTGGGCAGTCCACCCGGCGGTGCGGGAGATGGCGAAGATGGGGGTGAAGAGGTCGGTCGGGATGCCGAGGCTGTAGTAGACGGTGGCGGAGTAGAAATCGACGTTGGCGTTGAGTTTCTTTTTCTCGCGCATGATGGTGGCGATGCGCTCGCTCATGCGGATCCACTTGGGCTCGCCGAGCTGCTCGGTGAGTTTGACGGCCATCTTCTGGAGGTGGGGGGCGCGGGGGTCTAGTACTTTGTAGACGCGGTGGCCGATGCCCATGATTTTCTCTTTTTTGGCCATCTTGTCCTCGACCCAGGCGTCGACGCGGTCCTCGCTGCCGATTTCCTGGAGCATGTGGATGACGCCTTCATTGGCCCCGCCGTGGAGCGGCCCCTTGAGGGTGCCGACGGCGGAGGTGATGGCGGAATACATGTCGCTGAGGGTGGCGATGGTGACGCGGGCGCTGAAGGTGGAGGCGTTCATGCCGTGATCGGCATGAAGGATGTAGGCGACGTCGAGGGTCTTGGCCGCATCGGCGGTGGGGACGGCGCCGTTGATGAGGTAGAGGAAGTGGGCGGCCTCGCTGAGGTCCTGGCGGAAGGCGGGCAGGGGAAGGTCCTGGCGGAAACGGTGGTAGGCGGCGACGACGAGGGGCACCTTGGCACAGAGGTCGAGGGCGCGCTGCTCGTTGGAGGCGCGGTCCTGGTCGCCACCGGTCACGGTGTCGTAGATGCCGAGCATGGAGACGCCGGTGCGGACGACGTCCATGGGATTGGCATCCTTCGGGCAGGCCTTGAGCCAGGTGATGACGCCGTCCGGCAGGGAGCGGCGGGCGCGGAGGTCCGTCGTCAGGGCCGCCAGCTCGGCGACGGTGGGCAGGTGGCCGCGATGAAGCAGGTGGATGACTTCCTCAAATGTGGTGTGCTCGACGAGGTCGTCGATGCTGTAGCCGAGATAGCTGAGACGCCCGGCTTCACCCTCCACATTGCTGAGGCCTGATTCATTGGCGATGATTCCTTCGAGTCCTTTGGCGACGACGGACATGGTGTGTGTGTGTGTTACCGGTGCAGGATTACTTTTTGGAATTCAGGGCTTTGACGAGCATTTCGCCCATGTCGGCAGGGCTGTCGGCGACGAGGATGCCGGCATCGCGCAGGGCTTCCTGTTTAGCAGATGCCGTGCCTTTTCCTCCGGAGATGATGGCACCGGCGTGGCCCATGCGGCGGCCGGGGGGCGCGGTGGCTCCGGCGATGAAGGCGGCAACGGGCTTTTTGCAGTTTTCCTTGATCCAGGCGGCGGCTTCCTCCTCCTCGCTGCCTCCGATTTCACCGATGAGGATGAAGGCGTCGGTGTCCGGGTCCTCGGTGAAATACCTCGCGCAGTCGAGGTGGGTGAGGCCGTGGATGGGGTCGCCCCCGATGCCGATGCAGGTGCTCTGGCCGAGACCGCGGCTGGTGAGCTGCCACACGGCTTCGTAAGTGAGGGTGCCGGAGCGGCTGACGACGCCGATGCGGCCCGGCTGGTGAATGTAACCGGGCATGATGCCGATCTTGGCCGCGCCGGGGGTGATGATGCCGGGGCAGTTCGGGCCGATGAGGACGCTCTTTGAGTGGGCGATGGCCTGCTTGACGCGCATCATGTCCATGACGGGGATGCCCTCGGTGATGCAGACGATGAGTTCGATGCCGGCGTCTGCGGCCTCGATGATGCCGTCGGCCGCGAAGGGCGGGGGGACGAAGATCATGGTGGCATTGCACCCGGTCTGGGCGCGGGCCTCGGAAACGGTGTCGAAAATCGGGATGGTTTCGTCAAACTTCTGACCGCCCTTGCCAGGGGTGACGCCGGCAACGACGGCGGTGCCGTAGTCGCGGCAGCCGCGGGCATGGAAGGCTCCGGAGTTGCCGGTGATGCCTTGAACGAGGAGGCGCGTGTTTTTATCAACGAGGACAGACATGGATGAAAGCGGTTGGCAGTATTTAAAAGTGGGTGAGAGGGCCGGCTCGGAAAATCAGGCGGCGGCAGCGGCGACGACTTTCTTGGCGGCGTCGGTGAGGTCGGTGGCGGGGGTGAGGGCGAGGCCGGAGGCGGCGAGGAGGGCGCGGCCCTGTTCGACGTTGGTGCCTTCGAGGCGGACGACGAGGGGGATCTTCAAGCCGAGTTCCTTCGCCGCATCGATGATGCCCTGGGCGATGACGTCGCACTGCATAATGCCGCCGAAGATGTTGACGAGAATGGCCTTGACGTTCGGGTCGCTGACGAGGATGCGGAAGGCCTCGATGACCTGCTCCTTTTTGGCACCGCCGCCGACGTCGAGGAAGTTGGCCGGTTCGCCGCCGTGGAGCTTGATGATGTCCATGGTGGCCATGGCCAGACCGGCTCCGTTGACCATGCAGGCGATGTTTCCGTCGAGGCCGATGTAGTTCAGGTTAAACTGGCTGGCATCCACCTCGCGGGGGTCCTCCTCCTCGGTGTCGCGCATGGCGGCGATCTCCTTCTGGCGGTAGAGTGCGTTGTCGTCGAAGCCAAACTTGGCATCGAGGGCGAGGATGCGGCCGTCCTTGGTTTCGACGAGAGGGTTGACCTCGACCATGGCGCAGTCTGAGGCGACAAAGAGCTTGTAGAGAGCTGTGAGGAGCTGGGCAAAGGGGCGGAGCTTGTCCGAGCCGAGGCCGATCTGTTTGGCCAGCTTGTTGCACTGGTAGGACTGCAGGCCGAGGGTCGGGTGGACGGCCATGCGAAGGATTTTCTCCGGGCGGTGCTCGGCGACCTCCTCGATGTCCATGCCGCCCTCCGAGCTGGCGACGATGACGGGGCGCTGGGTGGCCCGGTCCATGAGGATGGCGAGGTAATATTCGTGGGCGATCTCGACGGATTCGGCGATGAGGACCTTGCGGACAAGGCGTCCGGCTTCACCGGTCTGGTGGGTGACGAGGGTCTGGCCGATCATTTTCCCGGCGATGTCGCGGGCCTCTTCAGCCGTGTTGACGAGGTGCACACCGCCCTTGAAGCCGTTTTTAAACGTGCCTTTTCCACGACCTCCTGCGTGGACCTGAGCCTTGACGACCAGGTTAGTGCCACCCAGGGACTGGGCGGCGGCAAAGGCAGCCTCCGCCGTGTCCGCAGCGATGCCGCGGGGGGTGGGGACGTTGAATTTTGCGAAGAGATCTTTGGCCTGGTATTCGTGGATGTTCATGTAGCGTACGGCTGAGTGCGCCGGATATTAGGAGGCACTCGGATGAGCGTCAAGCGATGCCCCGGTAAATTCCACAAAGGGTGGATGAAAGAGCGGTCAGGCGGCACTAGGCGCTTGTCCGGGCGGCGAGATGGACGGCATCCCGCGCGGCGGCGCGGACGAGGCGGCGGCGCTCCAGGCTGCGCTCGATCATGCCGAAACAGGCCTGCACGAGGAAAAACCCGGCCAGCGCCCAGACGGGGCCGGCCACGAGCGAGCCAAGCGAAAAGGCTTTGATGTCGTTCAAGGCTGCGCCCAAGCTGAAGTTCCACTCCAGTTTTCCGTAAAGCATCCATTTTCCCAGAACCCAGGAGGGGCCGTAGGTGATGACAGCGGTGAGCGGGTTCGTGAACCAGCAGGCGAGGATGGCCATGGGCACATTCCACCGCCGCCAGATGCACAGGGCCACGGCCCAGAGGGTCTGCATGGGCAGGGGCTGGATGGCGATGAAGAGCCCGGCGGCCAGTCCCCAGGCCATTTTTTCCCGGTGGAGCGTCCAGAGGCCCCGGTCCACCACGGCTCCCCCGAGCCAGGCGCGCAAGCGGCCCTTCCGCATGTTCCGCGGGTGGCGGAGAAAGCGGTAGGTCTGTCGCAGGGTTTTCTCGATGAGGGCATTCATGTTTGGCCTGCCTTTACTATGCCTTCGCTGGCTTGAAAATCAATCGGTTTTCTCCTTGATGCAGCGGTGGGGCGGCTCTTAGTAGTGGCGTCACCACAATCCAGATTCGTCGGATGAAAAAAATCGAAGCCATCGTCAAACCGTTCAAACTCGAAGAAGTTCGCGCTGCACTGCTCGAACTGGGGGTGCAGGGCATGACCGTGTCTGACGTGGTGGGCTTTGGCCGCCAGAAGGGGCACAACGAGATATACCGCGGCAGCGAGTACGTGGGGGACATGCTGCCGAAGCTGAAATTGGAAATCCTGCTCATGGACGACCTCGTGCAGCCGGTGGTGGATGCCATCGTGGACGCAGGGCGGACGGGAAAAATCGGAGACGGGAAGGTGTTTGTGTTTCCGATAGAGGAGGTGATCCGCATCCGCACGGGGGAGCGCGGGGAGGAAGCGGTCGGTACATCGTCGCGGTGAGGCTGGGGCGAGGGCCGGGGGCGGGAGAAAGGCAACCCGCGAATTAACGCGAAGGCACGCGAATCGGCGCGAATGAGGGAGGAGAAAAATTGGCGGGGAAGAACGTGCTGACGGCGGGGGTTTGACTACTTGGGCTTTGGGAGCCCGTAGACAATGTCTTTGCCAGAAACTCCGCCGTTGTCAGCCTGGTCCAAGTCGGTGCTCCAGAGGCGGAAGGAGCCGTCCGGGGACTTTTCGTAGCGGTAGGGCTGGCCGGTGGCGACGTCGCGGGGGAGTCCCGGCGGGAGAGTGGCGAGGCTCTCCGGGTAGGAGCCGGTGGAGCGCTTTTGGGCCTCCAGGGCGAGGGCGATGCGGGTTTGATCGAGAGCAATCTGGTATTGGGCTGGTTCGTTGTAAAATTGGGCTCGGGGCATCGAGCTGGAGAGAAAAAGTACGCGTCGTGGAGGGGGCCGGAGCCGGACTGGAGTTTGCCATTTTTGTAAGGCACTGGCTTCAGCATGGTGGCTTCTTCATCCGAGGGGGAAGGTAGACGCGTCGGGTGTAGTCGAAGCGCTCATCGTTCAGTTGCATCTGTTGATCGATGACTGCCAGGTTGGCGGTGAGCTGGGTGTCCGAGGCCAGGCAGGCGTTGGCGAGCTGGGCTGATTTTCGAATTCTTCTGTTCACATTGTCATACTCGGTGAAACGAACGTTGAGAGCTTTGAGAAGCGTTTCCCGGTCTGCACGGCACTCGGCGATGGCTGCTGCCATGGAGTCGCGCCGCCTGGAGACTGACTTCCGGTAGGAATCGAGGCAGTCTAGGGCAGCCAGGTCGGCGGAAACCTGCGCAAGGTCGGCATCCCGCCAGGCCCCGAGGGCGAGGCCCGCACGGGCGGTGGCGACGAGTTCGTGATGAGGGATGCCGGACGGGACGAAGGAGTCGCGCTCGGGAGCGTCATCGGAGTGCCGGGCGGCCTGGCGGAGATCGCTCCAAAGGGCGAGGGCCTCGTCAGGCTGGCCGGTGCGCATGCGGGCCTGGGCGAGGGCCGCGAGCAGGCGCTGGCCTGTGGTGAAAGCGTTCCAGGCTGAGATTTGCACGGCCCGGGCCTTCCGGTCGAGGATTCCAGGGCGCGGCCCGAAATCCCACGGGGTGCCGGTGGCGATGGCCTCACGCAGGGAGGCGAGGAAGGGGCCAAATTTTGCCGCCTGGCGGAGAAACTCGGCGGCGGCCTCGGCTTGGGTCATGCCTTCCGGGACCGGCTGGCCTTGTTTCTTCAGCCAGTCGAGGAAATCAAGTGGCTGGTCGCCTTCGTCGAGGCCGCCGAGGAAAAAGGACAGCTCCTTCCGCATTTCTTCAGCCAGCTTTTTCGCCTCTGGATCGGTGCCGAGCCAGGGGAGAAAAGGGCGATTTTCGCTGCAGGCTGGGAGCCAGAATTTGCCCCGGAGGAGCCGGGCAGGGCGGACTTTGGCGGGCAGGGCGGGTGTTTGGCCAGGATGGCACGCCCCTGGGAATCCAGCCAAAAGCGCAGCAGGACGAGGGCGGCGGCCAGGATGAGCAGGGCCAGGGCCAGACGGAGGAGGATGCGGAGTGCTTTGAGCACGAGAGGGTGGCAACATTCTACGCCGAACGGGCGCTTGCTACGTCAAAAAAAGCGGGCGGAGCTTTTGGCTCCGCCCGCTGCGTGAGAGAGGTGTGTTGAGTCCGTCAGAAGGTCAATCCTCGACTGCCATGAGGGCAGCCCGCTGGGAGTCTGCACGCTTCCGGGCGTTTTCGTCGAGAATTTTCTTTCTCATGCGCAAAGAAAGTGGGGTGGCCTCCACGTACTCGTCGGCGCTGATGTACTCAAGCGCACGCTCGAGGGACATTTTGACCGGGGGTTCGAGCTGGGTGCCCTTGCCGTCGCCGGAGGAGCGCATGTTGGTGAGGTGCTTCTCTCGGACGGGGTTGACGGGCATGTCCTGGATGCGGGCGTTTTCGCCTACGACCATGCCCTTGTAGATCTTGTCACCCGGGGCGACGAAGAGGCGGCCGCGCTCCTGGACGAGGGCGAGGGCGTAGCCGGTGGCGACGCCGTCCTCCATGGACCAGAGGACGCCGTTGCGGCGGGTCTCAATGTCGCCGGCGTAGGGGGCGTGGTCGTGGAAGAGGTGGCTCATGACGCCCATGCCGCGAGTGCCGTTGACGAGGTCCGTCTCGAAGCCGATGAGGCCGCGGGTGGGGACGATGGCCTCCACGGAGACCTGCTCGCCGTGGTGGGACATGTTCGTGATCTGGCCGCGACGGGTGTTCAGGTTCTCCAGAACTGAGCCCATGCAGTCGGACGGGATTTCGATGAAGACGCGCTCACGGGGCTCGACAAGCTTGCCGTCGTCGTCGCGTCTCATGATGACCTCGGGGCGGCTGATGCAGACTTCGAATCCTTCGCGGCGCATTTGCTCGACGAGGATGGCGATCTGCATTTCACCCCGGCACATGACGGAGAAAACCTTGGCGTCGTTTGTTTGGGCGACGCGGAGGGCGATGTTGGTACGGATTTCCTTCTGGAGGCGGTCCCAGATGTGACGCGCGGTGACGAGCTTGCCCTCGGTGCCGGCGAGCGGGCCGTCATTGACGGCGAACTGCATGGCGATGGTCGGCGGATCGATGGGCTTGTAGGGGAGGGGCTCGGAGTTTTCCCCGCCGCAGATGGACTCGCCGATCTGGACTTCGTCGAAACCAGTGAGGCCGATGATGTCGCCGGCGTGGGCCTCCTGGATCTGGATCCGGGCCATGCCCTGGTGGCTGAGAATGGAGGTGACTTTGCCCTTGATCTTGGTGCCGTCACCCTTGTGGAGGACGAGCTGGTCGTTCATGGAGACCTTGCCGCGATGGATTTTTCCGAAGGAGATCCGGCCGAGGTACTCGCTGTAGTCGAGATTGGCGATCATGAGCTGAAGGTCGGTGCCGGCGGCGGCGCGCGGGGCGGGGATGTGCTTCACGATGGCGTCGTAGAGGGGCACCATGTCGGTGCTTTCGTCTTCCAGCTCGTTCTTGGCGTAGCCGTTTTTCGCCGAGCAGTAAATGTGGGGGAAGTCGAGCTGTTCGTCCGTGGCATTGAGCTGGAGGAAGAGGTCAAAAACCTGGTCAAGCACCTTGTGCGCGTCGGCATTGTCGCGGTCGATCTTGTTGATGACGACGATGGGCTTGGCGCCGGCTTCGAGGGCCTTGCGCAGCACGAAACGGGTCTGGGCCTGGGGGCCTTCTGCTGCGTCCACGACGAGGAGTACGCCGTCGATCATGTTCATGATGCGCTCCACCTCGCCGCCGAAGTCTGCGTGGCCGGGGGTGTCAACGACGTTGACGTGGTAGTCCTTGTACTTAAAGGCGGCGTTTTTGGCCCGGATGGTGATGCCCTTCTCGCGTTCGAGGTCCATGGAATCCATGAGGCGTTCCTCGCTGAATTGGGACTGATTAGTACGGAAAGTGCCGGACTGCTTGAGCAAGCAGTCGACGAGAGTCGTCTTCCCGTGGTCGACGTGGGCGATGATGGCGATGTTGCGGAGATGTAGCATGGTCGTTGATTAAAAATGCGGTAGGCGTGTGGAGGCCGGGCTCCGGCCGGGAGTGGGAGCGAGGGAGAGCAGCTCTCAGGGAGGCACCGCCGGAAGAGGGGCCGGGGCACGCAGGGCCGGGAATGTGGCCGCGATTGCGAATTGGTCAACGTCTAATGATTCGACCGGTCCGGGGCGGTTTCCGGGAAGGCTACCAGTTTCCCGCCTCGGTGACGGCCTGTCGGGGGTCTTCCGTGCGGCGGATTTCCGCCATGTCCAGGCCAAAGGTGCGCCCCAGGCTGGAGGCGATGCCTTCGAGGAGTTCGGCGGACTTGCTGATGACGGCGCAGATGCCCGGGGCATAGGAGGACTGGGAAAAGGCGTGGGCTCCGGTGTTGACCATTTCCTGAAGGTGAACGGATCCCACAAAAGGCTCGAGGCCGTAGCCGACCATGAGATTTGCCCGGGCCGAGGCGACGTCGAGGGTGAGGAGCATGTCCCGGCTGCGGCCGCCGCGGTCGAGATCCCGGCAGATGCCCCGGTTGAAAATCCAGAAGGCGTAGGCGGCCAGCGGCTGGTGCGGGGCGAGTTCGGTGGTGACGACGGAAAAGGTGATCTGGGGCAGCCTTTCCCGCAGGGTGGCGATGGATTTCACGATTCGGGCCGAGTCGCTGTTGCTCAAAACGAGGGCGAGGTCGGAAATGCCGGACTGGAGACGGGGCAGGGCGCCGAAGTACTGCTCCACCCGCTCCAGCGAGAAGCTGCACTGGGCGCATTCGGGCTGGGTCTCAAAGGAGGGGGCCTGGCAGTAGGGACAATTCATGGGAGAGGCCGCATTATTCGCAAGCCCGGGGCGGTTGGCAAGGGCGGAGCGGCCAGGGAGAACGGAAACCTGCGGATTCTGCACGGGAGGCAGGCCGCCCTCCAGCGCGGAGCTGGTGAAATGTTCTGGCTCAAGCCAGTTAGCATCCGCTCGCGGCTACGCCAGCAGTTCCGTCACGACGCGGCCTGGCTGGCCGTCGAGGAGGCTCATGGCGGTGCCGTTGCGCTTGTAGGTGAGGGCGAGGGGATCGAGGCCGAAGAGGTGGAGGAGGGTGGCGTGGTAGTCGTAGTGGTTGACGATGTCCTTCACGGCGTGGTGGCCCCATTCGTCGGTCTCGCCGTGGACGAGGCCGCCCTTGATGCCGCCGCCGGCCAGCCAGGAGGAGAAGCCGTGGGTGTTGTGGTCGCGGCCGCATTTGTCACGGCCTGCGTCGTTCTGGAGGACGGGCAGGCGGCCCATTTCCCCGCCCCAGTGGACGACGGTGCTGTCGAGCAGGCCGCGCTGTTTGAGGTCCTTGACGAGGGCGGCACAGGGCTGGTCCACCTCCCGGCAGCGGGCGGGCAGGGCGGAAAGGATGGCGCCGTGGTGGTCCCAGGACTGGCCGTTGTTCAGCACCTGGACGAAGCGCACGCCGCGCTCGACGAGCCGCCGGGCAATGAGGCAGCGCCGCGCGTAGTCACGCGTCGCGTCCTGGTCCATGCCGTACATTTTCTTGATGTGCTCGGGCTCGCTGGAGAGGTCGAGCGCCTCGCGGGCGGCGGTCTGCATGCGGGCGGCGAGTTCGTAGCTGGCGATGCGGGCGTCGAGGTCCAGCTCTCCAGGGTGGGTGGCGAAGTGGTCCTGGTTCATGGCCCGGAGGAGGTCCAACTGCCGTCTTTGCCCGCCGCCGGTGGGATCGTCCGCCGGGTCGAGGTTCAGGATGTGGGGCGCGGTGGGTTTCACGACGGTGCCCTGGTAGATGGAGGGCAGCCAGCCGCTGGTCCAGTTCTCCCCATGCATGAGGGGCATGCCGTCCGGGTGGGTGAGGGCGACGTAGGCGGGCAGGTCCTGGCTTTCGCAGCCGAGTCCGTAGCCGAGCCAGCTGCCGAGGGACGGGCGTCCGCCGGTGATGCGTCCGGTGTTCAGCGCGGTGAGGGACTGTCCGTGGTTGTTCACCCCGGTGCGCATGGAGCGGATGAGCGCCACCTCGTCCACGATGCTGGAGAAGTGGGGGAGCAGTTCCGAGACCTCCGTGCCGCACTGGCCGTGCGGTTGGAATTTCCACGGGCTGCCGAGCACCTTGCTGCTGGCCTCGGCGGCGTTGTCATAGCGGATCTCGCCGGGAAATTTCTGCCCGTCGTATTTCTGGAGCATGGGCTTCGGGTCGAAGAGGTCCATGTGGGACGGCCCGCCGATCATGAGCAGGGAGATCATCGCCTTTGCCCGGGGCTCGCTCCCCGTGGCGCGGGGCAGCAGGTTGAAGCTCTGGGCCTCGGTGAATGGCTTGACCGGCGCGGCCATGAGGCCCTCCTGTTTCAGCAGGGAGGCCAGGGCGACCGGGGCGAGGGAAAAGGAGGAGTGGAGAAAGCGGCGGCGGTTCATGGCAGGGCGGGGGATCACTCGACGTAAAGGAAACGGTTGGCGCTGAGCAGGACCTGGCAGAGGCCGGGCCAGTCATTGTGGCTCTGGACGAGGTAGGCGAGGCTGCGCTCCATGTCCGCTGGCGCAGGCGGGGCGGAGTAAACGAGCTGCCACGCGCGGGTGATGCGCGCGAGGTGGTCGCCGGGAACGTCCGTGCAGATGCGCTCGGCCAAGGCGCGGGCCTGGTCGATGACAAAGGTGTCGTTCATGAGCATGAGCGACTGCGGGGCCACGGTGGTCACGGGGCGGACCTCGCAGTTTGGCGACATGACGGGCAGGTCAAAGGTGTCCAGTACCGTGAGCGGGCGGCTGCGGCGCTGCTCGATGTAAATGCTGCGGCGGAACTCCTCCGTGCCCAGGTTTTTCACGCCCACCGGCTCGCTGTTCGGGTTCAGCTCCTCGCCACCGGTGACGATGCGTCCGGAGGCGTGCCGGGCCACGGGCACGGGCGGGCCGAAAGCTTTGTCATTCAGCCGTCCCGAGACGGCCAGCATGGAGTCGCGCACGGCCTCGGCCTCCAGGCGGCGGAGTTTCATCCGGGCAAAGAAGCGGTTGTCCGGGTCCTTCGCGAGCGAGGCGTCATTCCGGCTGGACTGCCGCCAGGTGCGCGAGGTCAGGATGATCCGGTGCAGGCGCTTGAGCTGCCAGCCGTTTTGCATGAAGTCCGCAGCCAGCCAGTCCAGCAGCTCGGGATGGACGGGACGCTCGCCCAGCAGGCCGAAGTCGCCCGGCGTGCCGACCAGACCGCGGCTGAAATGGCGGAGCCAGAACCGGTTCACAAGCACGCGCCCCACCAGCGGGTGCCGGCCGCTCGTCAGCCACTGCGCGTAGGCGAGCCGGCGGCCCGTGGTGGTGAGCTTTTCCGCCTGGGGCGGGATGGCCGGGGCCCCGGTGGAGATGACTTCCAGTTCGCCAGGTGCCACTTTATCCTTTGGCTGGTCGTGGTCGCCGCGGTTGAAAAGAAACGTCTCCGGTTTCTCATCCAGGATCTCCGTCAGCGCCATGATGAACTCCTCCGGCGGCCTGGTGGCGCGGAAGGCGTCGGTCTGCTTTTTCTCCTCCTTGTTGGCCTTCCACGCCTTCTGGTCAAAGACGTCGAGCAGCCCCTCGTCCGTGCCGACGTTCACGCCCGGGTTGTCCTTGAAAAACTGCGTCTGCTCCGCGGTGCGCTTGGCAGGCGGTGTGTTGCGCCCGGTGCGGATGAACTCCTGCTGCTCTGCGGGAAACTTGGCCAGCCGCTCGGCAAAGATTTCGTCCAGCCGCACCTTCGCCTTTGCCTTGCGCGCCTCGTCCTTCTTTTTGGCTTCCTCTTCGATCCCGACCGCCTTTTTCCGGTCCTCTTCCGTGTAGAGGGAGTAAAGCCGGTCGCCCGGAGCACGCCATTTTTTCCAGTTGTAGGCTGGCTCAAAGATGGCCCGCAACCGGTAGTAGTCCTGCTGGGAGACGGGGTCGTAGCGGTGGTCGTGGCACTGGGCGCAGCCGACGGTGAGGCCGAGGAGCGAGGAGGAAACGACCTTCAGGGTTTCCGCGAGGACCTGGTTGCGGGCGAGGTTCGCGTCGGGCGGGTTGTCCGCCGTGCCGTCCGGACCCATGCGGAGAAATCCGGTGGCCGCCAGGGTCTCCTTCACCCCTGGATTGTGGATGACCTGCGTGGCGTGGAAATGGGTCGTGCCCGTCATTTCATCCCCCGCCAGTTGCTCCTGGATGAAGCGGTCCCACGGCTTGTCCTCATTCAGGCTGCGGATGACGTAGTCCCGGAAATGCCACGCGTGGGGTCGGGGCGAATCACTCTCCGTGAAGCCGTTCGAATCTGCGTAGCCCGCCGCATCCAGCCAGTGGCGGCCCCAGTGCTCGCCGTAGCGGGGCGAGGCCAGGACGCGGTCGACCAGTTTTTCCCACGCATCCGTGCCCGTGTCCGCGAGGAAGGCGTCCACCTCCTCCGGCGCAGGCGGCAGGCCGAGCAGGTCGAAATACAGACGCCGGATGAGCATGCGGCGGTCCGCCTCCGGGGCAAAGTCCAGGCCCTGTCCGGCCAGCTTCGTGCTGATGAAGGCGTCTACGGGATTTCCCTCCGCACGGGGTGGCACGGGCTTCACCACGGGCTTGAAGCTCCAGAAATTTCTCTCCGCCTCCGTGATGTAGACGCCCGGGATCGTCTCCGGCTCGGGCGCCACGGTGGGCGCGCCGCTCGCGATCCATTTCTCCAGGACATCCAGCTCAGCCCCGGTCAGGCGCTTTCCCTCCTTGGGCATCTCGCCGCTGCGGGCCAGCTTCAGCAGCACGCTGGCCTCCGGGTGGCCGGGCTCCATGACCGGGCCGTCGTCCACCTTTTTCCCCATGAAACGGCGGAGCCGCAGGTCCACACCGCCCTCCTGTTTTCCGCCCTCGCCGTGACAGTGAAAGCAGTGCGCCTTCAGGATCGGGCGCACATCGTGCTCGAAGGTCAGCCCCGGCTCCCCGGCACGCAGGGCCGCTCCGCCGGTGAGGAGGGCGGAAATCAGGAACCAGGTGCGGAGGTTTTTCATGAGAAATGGGCGGACCGGCAGGGCGGAAAGCAAGCAAAACTAGCCTCCGGCACCGCCCGGGCAACCTGAGGCGCGGTCAGGGGATCACCACCCGGGGCGGGCGGGATGCGGAAACCGGTCAAAAAAGCCATTGCGCCCCCTCCCGCCTTCTCCACAATCAAGGGTAGTTCTCACTCATGCCTCCCACCGCTCCGGCCGCACCATCCACCGCTTTTCCACTCCGCGAACGCTTCCTCGATGCTTATCGCTGGATGTTGTTGAGCCGTCGCTTGGAGGAAAAGATTACCAGCCTCTACCACGCGGGGAAAATCGTCGGTGGCGTCTACCTGGGCAAGGGGCAGGAGGCGTTTTCGGCAGCTCTGGGCATGACCCTGGTGCAGGGGACTGACGTTTTTGCCCCGCTCATTCGGGACATGGCGGGACGGCTGGCCTTTGGCGAGGCGCTGCTGGATCCGGCCCGCACCTACCTCGGCTCCGCCCTCGGGCCCATGCGCGGGCGGGACGGAAACATCCACCGCGGCCGCCCCTCGCAGGGCATGCCGGCCATGATTTCCCACCTCGGTGCCATGGTCTCGGTGGTGTGCGGCATGTTGATGGCGCGCCGCTTTCAGGGCCGCACGGGCGCGGTCGGGGCGACTTGTGTGGGCGACGGGGCCACCTCCACCGGGGCCTTTCACGAGGCGGTGAACGTGGCCGCCGTGGAGAAGCTGCCGCTCGTGGTGGCTGTGGCGAACAACCAGTTTGCCTACTCCACGCCGACTGCCTCGCAATACGCGTGCGAGGACCTCGCCAGCCGCGCCGAGGGCTACGGCATCAAGGGCTACAGCATAGACGGCACCGACCTCGAAGCCTGCCTGCGCACCTTTGACGAGGCCATCCGCTCCGCCCGCGACGGCGGCGGGCCGCAGCTGGTGGTGGGCAAGCTCCTCCGCCTCACCGGACACGGCGCCCACGACGACGGCTCCTACGTGCCCGACACGCTGAAGCACCAGCCCTTTGGCCGGGACTGCCTGGATCTGGCGCGGCTCCGCATCATCGACGAGGCGTGGGCCTCCCCGCTGGAGCTGGAGGCTTGGGAAAACGAGGTGATCGAGAGCGTGCAGACCGCCGTGGCCACCGCGCAGAAGGACCCGACGCCCGACCCCTACGGGGAAAAATGGCAGGCCCTGGCCTCCACCTGGCTCATCGAAGGAGGGAGCGCCCAGTGAGCATCACCTACCTCGAAGCCATCCGCGCCGCCCAGCACAAGGCGCTCACCGACGATCCCAGCGTCTTCATCTACGGCCAGGACATCTCCACCTTTGGCGGCGCGTTCAAGGCGACCAAGAATCTGTCCAGGGATTTTCCCGGTCGCGTCATCGACAGCCCCATTTCCGAGGACGCCATGGTCGGTCTGGCCGTCGGCGCCGCCATTGAGGGCATGAGGCCCATCGTGGAAATGCAGTTCGCGGATTTCTCCAGCATCGCGCTGAACCAGGTCATCAACCAGGCGGCCACCATGTTCTGGCGCACTGGCACCGCCTGCCCCATCACCCTGCGGCTGCCCAGCGGCGGCACGCCTGGCTCCGGCCCCTTTCACAGCCAGAGCATGGAGGCCATTTACTCCCACTACCCGGGCATCATCGTCCTCACCCCGGCCACCGTGGGCGACGCCTACTCCATGCTGCTGGAGGCCATCCGCCTCGACGACCCCGTCATTTTCTGCGAGCACAAGTTCCTCTACTACCACCTGAAAGAGGAAACCCTGCCCACCGAGAGCCTGCCCATCGGCAAGGCGCGCATCGCCCGCCCGGGCAAGCACGCCACCGTCGTCACCTACAGCGCCATGGTTCACGAAGCCCTGCGTGCCGCCAGCGAGCTGAGCGCGGACGGCTGGGAAATTGAAGTGGTCGACCTCCGCAGCGTGAAGCCCATCGATACAGACACCATCCTCGGCTCCGTCGCCCGCACCGGCCGCCTCCTCTGCGTCGGCGAGGCCTTCCCCTGGGGCGGAGTCACGGCGGAAATCATTTCCCGCGTCACCTCAGAAGGCTTCCACCTCCTCGACGCCGCCCCCGTCCGTCTTAACTCCAAAGACACCCCCATTCCCTACCACCCCAACCTCTGGTCCGCCCACCGCCCCACCGCCCGCGTCATCGGCGAGGCCCTGCGGAAGATGCTGAAATTTTAGGGGCAGGGTGCGACTGGCTGGAGGCTGGGTGCGACGGACAGGGGGCACGAGGTCAACCGCGAATGGACGCGAATGACGCGAATCAAGAAAGGAAAATTGGCGGGGAAAACCGTGCTGACGCCGGAGGCTGCGGCCCAAGGAAAGAGACTTTGCAAGTCTCTCCGCGCCCCCAAGCAGCGTGCCCCGCAAAGTGGCCCGCAGAGTCCTCTCTGCGGTTCGCGCCCCGAGCGCACCGGACTGGGGGCATGAGGTCAACCGCGAATCTCTCCTTTTCCACAGCGGGAACTCGATCCACACTGCCCGGCGGGGCTCCGGCGGGTGTCTCATGCTTTCCACTGTTCCAGATCTCTCGCGGATTCTCCTAATGGCGGCGGGCCGGAGGCGGGGGGCTGGATTTGTTTTTCGCCGAGGGCGGGGTAGGGTGCCGGGGTGAAGCCGGTCAGTTTTCGTGTTCCCGTGGTGTTGCTCGGCCTGCTTGGGGCCGGGTTTGTGGTGATGCTGTGGCGGACGGCGGACTTGTTTCCGGCGCGGGTGGCGACTCACTTTGGCCTGGATGGCGAGGCGAACGGCTGGATGTCCCGTCGGGGGCATTTGTGGTTCATGACGGGCTTCGGGCTGGGGTTGCCGGTGGTCATCGTGGCGCTGCACTACGCGGCCCGGTTTTTCCCGAATGAGTCGATCAATCTGCCGAACAAGGGCTACTGGCTGGCGCCGGGGCGGCGGGAGTCGAGCCTGCGCTGGGTGCTGCGGCATTCACTCTGGCTGGCCAGTCTGGTGCTCGCTTTCATGCTGGCCCTGCATTTCATCATCCTCCAGGCGAACCGCGTTTCCCCGCCGCACCTGCCAGGCTGGGCGATGACCGGGGTGCTCGGGGTTTTTCTGGCGGCGGTGGGGTGCTGGGTGGCGCGGCTGTATTTTGCCTTCCGGCGGCCGGCGGGGGGCGGGTAGGGGAATAGGCTGGATGGGAGCGAATAGGAGTCGCAAGGCAGTGCCTAACGCTTTCCGGGTGGGTTTTCAGGGGTGACGACGTCCTCGACAAGCTCCCACTCTCCATCCAAGTCTTCCGGGCCAGCCCCCTCAGGCCCGCCCACCACCAGGGAGTAGTTGAAATTTCCGTCGCCGCAGGCGCGGCGCAGCTGTGCCATGACCCGGTGGATGAAGGCCGGGGAATCCCTGGGGCCGGAAACATAGTGCGGCTTGCCGCCGTTTTCCCCGAAGGTCCAGACGGTGTCGCATTGCCCGGAATCGATGCCCCCCATGACGCGGCAGGCGGCGCGGTAGTCTTCGTGCGGAGCCAGACCAAGGCGCAGGGCGTAGGCGACGGCGGACTCGACGAGCTTGCGTCCGCAGGCCGGGCTGATCTCGTCCGGCGGCGCGTGGAAGAGTTGGCCCATGGTGCTTTCGAGTTTTTCCTGACTGGATTTCAGGAAGTAGGCATTTTTGGCACCCAGGCACCAGACGTCGAGAAGGAAGACGCCGAATTCGGCATCGCCGGAGGCTTTGAACCTGGCGATGATGACGTAGCCGATGCCCATTTCGAACAAGTCTGAACTCATCCAGGCGGTGGTGGGGCGCTTTTGACTGGTGCTCATGCCTTCTCTGAACCTGAAGTCGGGCGGGCTGGCAAGGGAATTTTTTTTGTGGGGAACGCGGCCCGGTCGGCGTGGGGCTGCGTGGAGGGGGAGCTGACGGGAGACTGGAGCATGCCTTTGGGCACGCAGAAGAACGGTGCGCGCGGGTTGGCAGGATGATGAAGGATCAGGGAAGGGGGCGCGGGGGGCTGCGGGGCGGAGTTTTTGAACAGGAGGGAACGGAGCGGGAACTTGTTGAGCCTGCCTGGCGCGTTCCGCTTGGGTTGTTTGCAATCCGGCTATTTCCCGATCCTCTGCGGTTGTCGCCACTCCAGACTGGCTCCAGGCGGCTCGCAGCTGGCAGTTCAGCAATCCGAAATTTGAAATAGCCCGCGCGTCAGATGCGGCGGAGGACAAGGCCGGCGAGGGCGGCGGTGAGGGCGAGGAGGCTGAGGAGGGGGGAGAGGGACTTCCGGGTGAAGACGGGGTGGAGGTTTTCCCGGAGGGTGGCGGGGGACCAGGGGGGGAGGCTGGAAAGGGCGGGGGGGACGGTGGAGGTGAGGCGGTATTCGGCGGGGCAGGGGGCGGTGTAGTGGAGGACTTCGGATTTGTCGTGGATGGTGTCGCGCACGCGGAGGGTGAGGCGGTCCTGACCGGCGACGGGGACGGTGGCGGTGTAGCGGCCGAGGCCGGTGGGGGTGATGGTGACGGGGGTGCGTTTGCCATTGGCGTCGAGGGTCTCGGCATCCCAGGTGAGGCCGGAGACGGGGGCTCCGGAGGGATCTGTCCGCTGGAGGTCGATGAGCCACTGGGTGCCGGTGACGGTGGAGCGGGCCTCGAGGCCGGCGCTGTCGGACCGCCGGACGATGCCCCGGAGGACCTGGGCCCAGAATTTCCCGCAGCCGTCCCAGGCGAGGAATTCGCCCCCCCATTTCTCGGTGAGGTCCGAGGTCCAGCAGAGGCCCTGGCCGAGGCCGAAACGGGCGACGGCGAGGAGGGGATCCCCGGTATCCGCAGCGAGGAGGACCTGGGTGGCGGGCTTGGGCTCGGTCATGACGAAACCGAGGACGGAGGGCAGCTCGGCCTTGGCGAAACCGGCGAGCATGGGGTGGTCGCCCACGATGACGGGGGCGTAGAGGTCTTCCTTGATGGCGGATTTCGAGGCCTGCATGGTCTCGCGGGTAAAGATCTGGGGGACGCTGGCGGGGTCGGCTGCCTGGTAGAAGCGGCCCTTTCCTGTTTCCGCAATGGCCTGGAGGAGGTCGGGCGCGGCGCCATCGCCGAGGGCGACGGTGGAGACGGTGACGCCGGAGTCGGCGAGGCCCTGGGTGAGCCCGGCGAAGTCTGCCTGGGGGGTCTGGCCGTCGGTCATGACGATCATGTGCTTGATCTTGGCGGAGGCGTTGTCGAGGACCTGCTTGCCCGCGACCATGCCGGCGTAGACATCGGTGCCGCCGCCGGCGTCCATGGTGTCGATGGCAGCCTGGATGGCGTCCTTCTCCGAGGCGCGGCGGAGTTCGCAGATCATCTGGGCCTGGCTGTCGAAACCGATGACGCTGATCTGGTCCTGGGGGCCGAGGAGTTCGACGGAAGCCTTGGCCGCCTGACGGGCGAGGGCGATGGGCACGCCCTCCATGGAGCCGGACTTGTCCATGACGAGGACGAGGGCGAGGGAGGGCTTTTCCTTTTCCTTCTCGTAGCGGGAAATGAGGGGGAGGACGTCCTCCACAGGGGTGCGGTAGTAGCCGCCGAGGCCGAAGGAATTCTCCGACCCGAACATGGCGAGGCCGCCGCCGAAGTCCTTGACGTAGTGCTGGAGGAGGTCCATCTGGCGGGGGGAAATGGAGGTGGCGGGAACATCGGCGAGGATGATGCCGTCGAAGGCGAGGAGGGCGTCGAGGGTGTCCGGCAGGCCGGTGGAGGCGCGGATGTCGACGTCGAACTGCTGCTCCTTCATGGCGCGGGAGAAGCCTCGCATGTCGCGGGGCTTGTCATGGATGGCAAGGATGCGCGGGCGGCCGCGCACGTCGACGGTGGCGGAGGCCTGGTTGTTGCGCGGGAAGTGGTCCTGGGCGGGCTGCAGCTCGGCCGTCCAGAGGCTGGCGCCCGACGCGAGCATGGGGACGGGTATTTCCTCCACGGTCTCGCCGCCAGGGGCGAGGGTGACGGGGCGGTCGATGAGGGAGACGCCGTCGTGGAGGATGCGGAGGGTGGCTTTTTGCGCGGTGTTCGACGCCATGCGCACGCGGAGGCGGACGATCTCGCCCTCGAAGGCATTGGGCCGGCTGGGTTCGACGGCGACGATGGCGGCCTCGGGCACAGCGAGTCCGGGGAGGGGCTTCCAGAGGACATCGACGCTCTCGCGCTGGAGCGTCTCCATGGCGGCGGTGACGGTGCCGGGAGTGTCGCGTCCATCGGTGAAAAGGACGACGCGGCGGCCCTTTCCGGCGGGGAAACTGAGGCGCGTGTCCAGGAGCGAATCCCCCAGCCGTGAGGCGGCGCGGAAGGTGTCGTCGGCGATCCCTTTTTTCCACTGGTCGAGCACGGCGGCGAGGGCGGCGGGCTGGTCAAAGGAGCGCACGCCATCCGCCACGGCGAAGAGGGACCAGGAGTCGCCGGACTTCAACTGGTCGATGCCGGTCTGCACCTCGTCCACAGCCTGCCGGGCGGCAGCGAGATCGACGGACTCCGAGACATCGACAAGGAACACGACGTGGACATCCGATGACTCCTGCCGCCACGCGGGCCGGCAGAGGGCGAGGACGAGCAGCACGATGGCCAGAACGCGGAGGGCAAAGGAGGCAATCTTCAGCGGGCGCGGCCGGTCCACCAGCGAGACGCGCAGCCCCCAAAGAAGGAGCGGCAGCAGCAGGAGCCAGAGAAGCGGCTGGAGGAAGGTGAAACGCATGGGGAAGAGTTCGGAATGCGGAATGCGGAATGCAGATTGCGGAATTTTTTGGCGCGGGGCGCGGGTGGGTTGGGGTAGTTGAAAGCTATTAACTGATAACTTGTAACCGATAATAGCCTCCCCCCCCTCACCCCACTTTCCTCCTGTGATAGAGGAGTGACTCCGCGACCAGGACGAGGATGGCGAGGAGTGTGAAGAGGACGGCGGGCGGGATGCCTTGGGCGAGGGATAGGGCGGTGTTGGGGACTTTTGCGTTGTCGAGGAGAGATTCGTCGGTGTTGAGGAGGGCGGCGGCGGCGTTCCATTTGCCGCTGGTGTTTTCCAGGGCGTAGAAGCCGGTGGTGGCGAGGGGGCCGAAGTGCGGAGATTGAATTTTCTCCACGGCTCCGGCGGGGGTGGTGATGGTGGAGGGCTGGCCGTCGTGGACGCCGGGGACGGGGATGCGGGCCCCGGCGGGGTAGACGGCGGCGAGTTCCTCCTCACGCGCGGCGAGGTGGGTGGCGGCGCTGAAGACGAGGGCAGGGAACCAGGCGCTGAGGTAGAAGTCGGCGGCGGCGGGGTCCATGTTGATGACGAGGGCGGACTTTCCGCCGCTGCTGGCGAGGTGGATGAGTGGGACGCCGTCCTCGGTGGAAACAAGGACGAGGGCGCCCTCCGGGGCCTGAAGCTGGCGGGCGCCGGCGAAGTTGAGGCTGGCGGCATCGATGAACCGGAGGACGGGGTGCTCGGGCTGGAGGACCTTTGGCACGACGGCGGCGGGATCGAGCGGCACGCCGGGGGATTTCCACCAGGGGGACTCGCCCTCGGGCTGGAAAATGAGGGCCAGCGGGGCATCTGGTGTGGTGGAGCGGGTGAGGACGATCTGGGGTGACTCCGTGACCAGCTCGAGCACGCCGCCGCCCCGGGCGAAGGCGAGCACGGAGTTCTCCATGAAGTAGCGGTCCTCGGTCCTGACGGCCACACGCACGGGCTTGGGCCGGGCGGCGACGAGGGAGACGACGTTGTCCGCAGCCAGGGCGTCCTTGATTTCCAGCCGGGCCTCCCACCGGCCAGGGGCGGCATTTTCCACGGTGAAGGTCTGGGGCGGGTTCACGCCGGGCACGAGGTCGAGTGGGATGAATTTCCCCACCGCCCCGCCGATGGCCTGGAGGATGAGGTCGGCCTTCACGGGGCCTTTGAAACTGGAGGCCGTCTGGAAATAGAAGAGCATTTGGTCGGTGGAACCAGGGGCGTACTGGAGGTCCGCAGCGATGATCCCGGCGTTCTCGGCAGGCGCGCCGACCTTGGCCAGCTCAACGCCCTCGGGCAGGGGCTCGGTGGTGTTCCCATCGCTGAGGAAAATGAGGCGGTGCTGCCGGGCCCAGTCGCCGCTCTGCCCGGCGCGAAAGGCTTTCAGGCTGTCGAGGCGCAGGGGGAGATCGGTGGGCTGGATTTTCTCGATGGCGTCGAGCAGCTCGCGAGGGTCATCGGTGAGGTGGGAGAGAAACTGGAGATCCGCAGCCATGACGGCGACGGCGGCGCGCTGGGAACCATTGAGGGCGCGAATGATGCCGGAGGCCTGATCCTTGGCCGCCGCGAGCCGCCCCTGGGCCTGCATGGAGGCGGACTGATCGATGACGAGGAGGAGGTCCTTCCGGTCATCCCTGGAGAACTCCGGCCCGCACAAGGCAAAGGCGACAGCGGCAAAGGCGAGGGCCATGAGCAGGAGCGACCACACATCCCGCAGCCGCTGAAACAGGGCGGACGATTTCTTTCCGGTGAAGACTTTTTCCCACAGGAAATAGGCGGACGTCTCCCGCCGCCGGGGGCGGACCTTCAGAAAATACACGGCCCCCAGCGGGATGAGCGCGAGGAAGGCGTAGGCGAAGATGGGGGAAAGAAGAGACAAGGAGAATGCGGATTTTGGATTGCGGAATGCGGATTTTTTTCGGGGAGAATCGGGAGTGGGGAGGAGGCTCGTGGGTGGAGGGGCAGGAGATTGTCAATTGAGGACTGGTGATTGCTAATTTTCGGACTGGCTGGGGCTGGCCCTGGGGTGTTCGGATAACTGAATCATGCTACAAGGCCGCCGCGTCTGAGGACGCCCTGGATGACTTCGTCGAAGGTGGTCTCGGTGGTGACGCTGACGAGGCCGATGCCGCGGCGGGAGCACATGGATTTGAGTTCCTCGTTCCACTCGGTGACGGCGGCGGCGTAGGCGGCGGCTTCGCGGGCGGTGATGGTGACTTTTTGGTGCTGACCGGTCTCGGTGCAGGTGAGGTCGACGTCGCCCTTCCATTCGCAGGTGCGCTCGGACGGGTCCTGGACTTGGAGGCAAAAGACGTCGTGCTTGTGCCACTGGAGGTATTTCAGCCCCTCCTCGCAGCCGCCTGGGAAAAAGAAGTCGCTGATGACGACGACGATGCCTTTTCGCCGGTGGCGGGCCTGGAATTCGCGGGCGCAGGCGGTGAAGTCGGTGGTGCCGTCGAAGGTGGTGGCGGTGTCGAGCGCGCTGAGGAAGGGGAGGGCGCGGGCGCGGCCGCGGGTTTTCTCCATGAGCGGGTGCAGGCGGTCGGACATGGCGTGGAGGACGACCTGGTCCAAGCTGTGCAGGCCGATGTAGCCGAGGGCGGCGGCGAGCTGGCGGGCGAGGAGAAACTTGGCGGGCAACTGCATGGAGTGGCTGCCGTCCAGGAGCAGGTAGACGGTGGCGTCCTCGTCCATTTCGAAGAGCTTGACGACGAGCTGCTCGAACCGGGCGTAGACCTGCCAGTCGATGGAGCGGTAGTCGTCGCCGAGGTTGTACTCCGAGTAGTCTGAAAACGTGATGCCTGAGCCGGTGCGGGTGGATTTCCGGTCGGCCTGGAGGGAGCCGCCGAGCACCTTGCGCGCAAGGAGGAAGAGCGACTCGAGCCGCCGGATGAATTCGGGTGAGGTGAGCATGAGGAGGCGGAAACGGCTCAGGCCACGCGGTAGGCCACGGCGGGCACGACCTGCTCGATCACCTCGTGAATGATGGCGTCACTCTTGATGCCGCTGGCCTCGCCCTCGAAGGAAAGGATGAGCCGGTGGCGCAGGGCGGGCAGGGCGACGGCGTTCACATCCTCCCGGGAAACGTGGAAGCGCCCTTTCAGCAGGGCGCGGGCGCGGGCGGCGAGGAGGATGGCCTGGGCGGCGCGGGGGCTGGCGCCGTGACGGACGTAGCTGCGCACGGCCTTGGGCGCGGCGGGGTCGGCCGGGTGGGTGCTGCGCACGATGGTGACCAGGTAGTCCTGAATTTCCCGGGCGATGGGCACCTCGCGGACGAGCTTGCCCATTTCCATGATGTCCTCGCCGTGGGCGACGGTGTTGATTTGCGGCAGGGTGCTGCCGCTGGTGCGGTCGAGGATGGTGTTGAAGTCCGCGTGATCAGGCAGTTCGACCTGGAGCTTGAAAAAGAAGCGGTCCATCTGCGCCTCCGGCAACGGGTAGGTGCCGTCGTTTTCGATCGGGTTCTGCGTGGCGAGGACGAAGAACGGGGGCGGCAGCTTGTGGGTGTGGTTGGCCACAGTGACGCTCTTTTCCTGCATGGTTTCGAGCAGGGCGGACTGGGTCTTGGGCGTGGCGCGGTTGATTTCGTCGGCGAGGAGGATGTTGCAAAAAACGGGTCCAGGCTGGAACTCGAAGACTTTTTGCCCGCCGCGGTCGATGAGGATCTGGGTGCCGACGATGTCCGCCGGGAGGAGGTCCGGGGTGAACTGGATGCGCTTGAATTTCAGGTCGAGCGCCTTCGCGATGGTGTTGACCAGGGCGGTCTTGCCCAGGCCGGGCACGCCCTCCAGCAGGACGTGGCCGCCGCAGACGATTGAGAGGAGGACGGCCTCGACCGTGTCCTTTTGCCCGACGATGAAGGTGGCGATCTCGGCGCGGATGCGCTCGAAGGTTTCAGTGAAATGCTGGACGCGCGGGTCGGGACTCATGGGCAGGGTGGTGGAAGCGGGTTGTGGTCGGGTTTTGTGGTCAGGCTGGTGAATGAAGGAACGTCAGGGTTTCGCGGGGTCTTTCACTTCTTCCTTCGGTTCCTCCTTCGCTCCCTCGTGGATGGCGTCGAAGTAGTTTTTCACTCCGGATTTCACCCCGGCGGGCACGTCTTCGCGGTTCACAAAAGATTCAAACTGTTTCTTGAAGGCGCGCTCTTTGGCCTCGCCGTGGCGGTTGCTGACACCGGTGCCTTCGTCGGCGGACTCGATCTGCGTCTGCACGGGCCCCTGACCGTTTTTCTGGCCGGTGAGCTGGGTCGTCTGGCCGTTGTCCACGATGGATTCCTTCGCCTCGCGGCGGCTGTCCTCGGTGCCAACTCCGGGTTTTTTCCCGCCCTTGGCGGCGAAGGGGCTCTGGCACTGGCCGGCCAGCATTCCCTGGCACTGGCTCAGCTTTTTGGAGAGTTCGGCCAGTTTCATCCCGGCGCTTTTGGCCGCGCCCATCTTCTTGAGCTTGTCGCCGAGCTTGATGAGGCTGGAGGCGCACTTGCCGTTGTTTTTGTCACACTTCTCGGACTCGCTCTTCTCCAGCTTTCCGAGTTTTTCGAGGCGCTCGGCATTTTCCAGCGATTGATCGGCCTCCTTCGCATCCTGGTCGAGCTGGGCCATGAGGTCCTCCAGGGAGGGATCACCATCCTGGCCGCTGGGACTCATCGATTTCGAGGGCTGGCCGTTCTGCCCCGGCTTGGACTGGCCGTCCTTCCGGCCCTGTTGCTGGCTCTTCGCAGCGGCGGCCATGCGCATGGCGGCGGACTTCAGTTTGGCCAGCTCTTTGCGCTGCTCGCTCAATTTCTTTGGCTCGCCCTTCTCGTTATTGGCGTCCGTTTTCAGTTTTTCCAGGTCCTTGGCGGCCTGTTTGTAGTCGGCCTCCTTGAGCTTTTTGCCCAGTTCGCGGGCCTGCGGGTCTTCCTCCTTCTGCAGTTCCTCGCCGGCCTTCGCGGCGGTGTGCTCGTCCTTGCGCTGGTCGAGTTTGGCGGCGGCCTCGTTGAGCAGGCGCTCGGCCTTGGCAAATTCACGCAGGGCTTCCTTCAGATCCTTGGTGGCCTGGAGTTTGTCCACCAGCTCCTTCAGTTTCGCCTCGTCGAGGGCCTTCCTCTCCTCGGGATCGTCGGTGGCTTTTTCCAGCTCCTTGAGTTCCTCCTTGAGTCTTTCGACCAATTCTTTGGTCTGCTGCCCGGTAAGTTCCTCTTGGGCGAGGCGCTTGAGGACGGCGGGGGAGGGGGATTTAAAGGCAGTCAGCGCGGCGCAGAGCACGAGCACTCCGGCGGTCGCGGCCAGACGGCGAGGGAGTGGCGTGGGCAGGGCGGCGGGGTCGAGCTTGGAAAGAAGCTGGCGGGTGGACTCCGCCTGGCGCTCGTAGAAGCCGCCGGTGCGCTGCTCTTTTTCAAAGCGGCGGGCGGAAATGACGTGGTCGCTGAGGTGGAAGTGCTCGTCGGCGACGAGGGCGGCATCCGCCTCGGACCGGCGGCGCAGCCTGGCCGCGAAGCCGCCGCCGATGAGGGCCGCCACCGCGATGACTGGATACCAAAACCGGGGCACAGCATAACCCCGGAAAATGAAGACTGCCGCAATGGCGAGCAGCACCGCAGCCCCCACGGCAAAGGCCCACAGAAAAGTGACCAGGGCCCGGTGCCTGTTGAGCCGGGCACGCACGGCGGAAATGAAGGAGTTCAGCTCAGGCATGGCAAGGGGTGGGATGGTTTCTGTGCAGTGGCAGGGTAGCAGTCGTTTGACTGTTGAAAAGTCTTTCTGTTGAAGAGTTTTTTGGCAGTCCGGCGACGTTGGATCACTTTCCTTTCTGCCGTTCCTTGAGAACATTGAGCAGCTTCCACAGCCCGCCCACGGCCGCGACGCCCGCCGCGAGCATGATCAGCTCATTCCTTTTCTCCTCCCGGGTGACCCTCTCGAGCCGGCCTATTTCCATGCCGCGTTCCTTTGAGAGGGGGAGTGACGGCAGCTTCTTCGGCGGCGGAGGCGGCTGGCCCGGGTCGGCGCTGGCCGCGAGCGGCAGGCAGAGGGCGGCCACGCCACAGAGGCAGAGCAGGAGGCGGTAATGGGCGGGATGTTTCATGAAGTCTGGTATCACCGTGAATGTGCCGGTGGGGGCGCAAATTGGCAAGGGTGGCGCAGGGAGGAAATCAGGCCGTCGTTTTGAGACGCTCAAAGCGCGGGGAGTCCTGGGCAAAATGAGTACGGCTCTGGTCCGGATTTCTTTCATCAAGCTCCCAAGGGCGGCACCAGTGAACGATTCGGCGACCCGGACGAGGGGGTAAAAACAAAAACGCAGCGAGGGGCTTTCCGAGAGACGAAAAGCGGGTAGCGTTCCGCTTGATCGCGAGAATGAACCGAAGTGCTCCCTGGTGGCTGCTGATTTTCCTCCTGATGCTGGCAGTGCCGGCACAGGCGTGGAAGATCGTTGACTATCGCGGCATGGCCTACGTTGATTTCAAGGAAGCGGGGGAGTTTTTCAACTTTGACGTGGTGGACCTGGACGGGGAGAACATTGTCCTGAAAAAGTGGCTGGAACCGGGGGTCAACCCGAAGACGCTGAACGAGAAAAAGAATCCGCCGGACGTGGAATGGCGGGCCACGGCGGGATCGAAGCTGGTGTCGCTGAACCGGTTGAAGTTTTACCTGAGCTACCCGGTGGTGAAGCAGGGCAAGACCCTGCTGCTGCCGGCATTTGACCTGATCCACGTGATCGACCCGATCCTAAAGCCGGACAAGCGCCGTGAGGCGACGCAGTTGCGAATGGTGGTCATCGACGCGGCCCGGGGTGGGAAGGAAGGCGGGCTGAAGACGAAGTATGGGACGGAAAAGGTGATCACGCTGGACATCGCGCGGAAGATGAAGACGATCCTCGAAGGCCAGGGGCTGAAGGTTTTCCTCACCCGCGACAGCGACACCGACATGACGGCGGAGGAGCGCACGGCGCTGGCGAACTCGCGCAAGGAGGAGGCGGTGTTCATTTCCATCCACGTAGGCTACGGGAGTGAAGACGACCGCGGGGTGGAGACATTCACGATGGCGCCCAGCGGCACGCCGGCCACCATCGGTGAGGAGGGGCGGCCGGTGGATGAAAAGTTTTATCCAGGGAACATCAATGACCGGGAGAGCATGGCGCTGGCGACGGCGGTGCAGGGGGGAATGATCAGCGAGCTGAAAACGAAGGATCTGGGGATCAGGCGGGCGAGATTTGAGGAGTTGAGATCCATCGGCATGCCGGCGGTGCTGTGCCGGGTGGGGAAGCTGGCGAACACGGTGGAGGGGCCGAAGCTGGCGCTGTCCGACTATCGGAACGAGGTGGCGACGGCGCTGGCGGGGGGAATCGTCCGCTTCGCGGCGGTGATGGCGCGGGGCGTTGATTCGGCGGAGCGGGTGCTGGCCTTCCGGAAAGTGACGACCGATCCTGAGAAGCTGAACAGCCCGACCGGGGAACTGGTGCGGGTGAGGGCGGAAATCGAAAAAGTGGGCAAGGTGGCGATCAACCCGGCGAAGGTGGCGATTCAGGTGTATTTCCTTGATTTCGTGAACGGGGTGGAGCTGGACCTGAGCGCCTGCGACACGCCGAAGGCGAACTGGGTTTCCGTGCTGCCGAGCTGGAACGGGACGGATGTGGAGGTTGTCGAGTTTGTCTACAAGCAGCCGCCGTATGATGCGGCGCTGGTGAAGACGCTGGGCCGGAGGACGTATTATGGATTTGTCCTGAGGCTGATCTACGACGGCCAGCTGATGGAGGAATATGCGGAGCCGGCGAATGTGAAGCGCGGCCTGAGCACGTTCACGGCGGTGCTGCCGAAGCGCTGAGGCGGTGGGGGCGGGAAATGCGGGTGGATTTGGCCTTTGTGCTGAACGGGAAGGCGAATGAGGTGCAATCCGTGTTTGCACTCCGGCGCAGGCTGGTCAGAGTGCAGACTCCCGCCCGGGGAACCCAGCATGAGCGATCACTTAACCCACGAATGTGGAATTGCGATGGTGCGGCTGCTGAAGCCGCTTGACTACTATCGCGAAAAATACGGCACCTCCCTCTACGGCTTCCAGAAGCTGTTTCTCCTGATGGAGAAGCAGCACAACCGGGGCCAAGACGGGGTGGGCATCGGATGCACGAAGCTGCACATGCCGCTGGGGCAGCCGTACATGTTTCGGGCGCGCTCGGCGGAGTCCGACTCGCTGAGCCGCGTCTTCCGCGAGCAGCTGGTGGAGTATGACCGGATGATCCTTAAAAAGCAGATCGACCCTGCGGATGTGGAAACGGTGAAGCGACACTTTGATTTTGGCGGGGAGTGCCTGATGGGGCACCTGCGCTACGGCACGTCGGGTGAGTTTGGCTCGGCCTCTTTGCACCCGTACGCACGCCGGTCCAACTGGCCGACGAAGACGCTGATGGTGCTGGGGAATTTCAACATGACGAACGCGTCCGAGCTGAACCAGATGCTGATCCAGCGCGGGCAGCACCCGGTTTTCGGCACGGACACGCAGACGGTGCTGGAGGAAATCGGCTACCATCTGGACGAGGAGCACACGGACATTTACCGGGCCGAGCGGGACAAGGGGACGCCGGGCGAACGCATCCCGGCGGTGATTTCGGAGAAGCTGGACGTGGGAGCGGTGATCAAGCGCTCTGCGGCGGCCTGGGACGGCGGCTATGCCATCGCGGGCATGATCGGGAATGGCGACTGCTTCGTCATGCGCGACCCGCACGGCATCCGGCCCTGCTGGTATTTCATCAATGACGAGGTGATCGCCTTTGCCTCCGAGCGGGCGCCGCTGATGACCGTCTTTGACGCGAGCGCGGACCAGGTGCATGAAACGGAGCCAGGGACGGTTGTCTTCATCAAGGCTGACGGGCGCATGCACTGCGACCGCTTCGCCGAGCCTGTGCAAAAGCGCCCCTGTTCGTTTGAGCGCATTTATTTCTCCAGGGGCAATGACCCGGACATCTACCGCGAGCGGAAGGCGCTGGGAGCCACACTGGTGCCGCAGATCGTCAACGCCATCGGGACGGATTTTGACCGCGCGGTCTTCAGTTTCATCCCGAACACGGCGGAGGTGGCCTACTACGGCATGATGGAGGAGCTGCGCCGCCACCGGCGTGTGCAGGTGAAGGCGGAGATCCTCTCCGCGAGCAATGAGGGCCGGCTCACGGAGGAGCTGCTGGATTCCCTGATCATGAGGAACTGGCCGCGCGGCGAAAAAATCGCGCACAAGGACATCAAGCTGCGCACGTTCATTTCCCAGGAGAGCAGCCGCAACCAGCTGGCCAGCCACGTCTACGACATCACGTACGGGGAGGTGCGTCCGGAGGACACTCTGGTGTGCATCGACGACTCCATCGTGCGCGGCACTACGCTGAAACAAAGCATCCTGAAAATGCTGGCACGGGCGAACCCGAAAGCCATCGTCATCGCATCCACGGCCCCGCAGATCCGCTACCCGGACTGCTACGGGATCGACATGGCGGAGATCGGGAAGTTCATCGCGTTCGAGGCGGCCATCACGCTGCTCAAGGAGCGCAACCAGCAGGGCGTCATCGACGGCGTCTACCGGGAGTGCACGCTGGAAATCCAGAAACCGGCGGCCCTGCAGCGCAACTGCGTGAAGTCGATTTACGCCCCGTTCACTGAGGAGGAGATCAGCGCGAAGATCAGCCAGTTTGTCTACCCCGGCCCGAACGGGGACTGGAAGGGCAAGGTCCAGATCGTTTACCAGACTGTGGAGAACCTGCACAAGGCGCTCACGCCTGAGGCGGGTGACTGGTATTTCACCGGTGACTACCCGACGCCGGCCGGCACGGCAGTGGCGAACCGGGCCTTCATTCACTACTACGAGAAACGCTCGGGCCGCCCGTACGATCTGCCGGTGGGCTCGACGAGCCGCGTGATCGGCAGCTGACGAAATGAGCGAAGCGGCAAAGGCCACGGCAGCACCACCCAGGGTGGTGATCTACACAGACGGCGGGTGCCAGGGAAATCCTGGACCCGGCGGATGGGCGGCCGTCCTGCGCCACGGCGAGCGGGTGAAGGAAGTCTCCGGCGGCGAGCCCGCGACCACGAACAACCGCATGGAGCTGACGGCTGCCGTGATGTCGCTGCGCATGCTGAAAAAGAGGTGCCAGGTCGAGATCCACACCGACTCCGAGTACGTGAAAAACGGCATCACCCAGTGGATCGCCGGATGGAAACGCAAAGGCTGGAGGACCAAGGCCGGCACCCCGGTGAAAAACGAGGACCTCTGGCGCGACCTGGACGAGCAGGTGGCCCGCCACGACGTGAGCTGGAAATGGGTGAAGGGCCACGCAGGCGTCGACGGGAACGAACGCTGTGACGCCCTCTGCGGGACGGAAATGGATAGGATCCGCCGCAGCCACACCCGGGACGAACTGGCCGCGCTGCTGCGGGCCTTCAAGGCGCAGGGCGGGTAAATCGCTGAAAGCGGGAAGAAAGTGGAGTGATAAATTCCGCGTCCTCCTCTGCCTGAGCGCCGCCGCCGTCAGCGCCCTTGCGAGCCCCGCTGCATAGCGAGCCGTGGCTACCGGAGGCTGGCGCGGGCGCGGATGAAGAGGCGCGAGGGACCGGCGAACGGGGCTGCAGTGCGCCAGGTGGCGGTGGAGGTGCCGTTGCCATCGGGTGTGTCGCTGACGAGGATGGCTCCGGCAGGGGACCAGGCGGGCGTGGCGAGATCGGGGCTGGTCTCGATGGTCCAGGCGACGTCGTCTGCGGTGGTGCGGTGGAGGAAGGTGAGGCTGAGGCAGGGCGTGAGGACGGGCGGGACGGCGCCGTTTGAGTAGCTCACGACGGAGGCGACGGGCAGGCTGGCGGTGGAGGCCTGGGTGGGGCTGGAGCCGAGGGCATATTCGTAGAAATTGGAGATGCCGTCGTTGTCAGCGTCTCCGTTGTCACTGGTCAGTGAGTAGGCCGTCTTGAAAGAGGTGAAGGTGGAGGCATCCGAGATTCCGGGATTTCCGCCGGGGGCGGCGCTGGTGCGCCAGCTGGCGGGGAGTGCGGGATCGGTGCCGGCGAGGACGAGGCTGTAGCCGGTGCCGTCGGTGGCGGAGGGCCAGGGAGCGGTGTCGTCGTAGGTGAGGTCGCGGATGATGGAGAAATCGGCCGCCTTGAGAGTGAGCTGCTCGCCGCCATTGTCGAGCTGGCCGGTGTAGTCGCCGATGACGACCGGTCCGGCGCCGTAGCGGGCGCGGAAGGCGGCAGTGTTTTTCACGATGACGGCGCGGGCTCCGGGGGCGAGGAGGGCGGAGGAGGCGGGCAGGGTACAGGTCCAGGTGAGTCCGTTGCTGAAATAAATGCCGCGCAGATCCACGCTGAGAGCGCCGGTGTTTTGCACCTCGACAAACTCGAAGTCGTCCTGGTTCCAGCCTGGATTGACGGCGAGTTCGGCCCCCGACGGATCGAGGGGGTGGTACATGAGTTCCGTGACGGCGAGATTGGCTGCGGAGGCCTTTTCCGCGCCGAGGAGATACTCCGAGGTGGCGAGGGCACTCCAGAGGCCGCCGACATCCCGGCTACGGCCATTGACGGTGAAGATGGCGGGCGCGGCAGGGAGGCCGGTCAGCGGGGGAACGCTGGAGACGCGAGTGCCCTTGAGGCGGAGGTCAAAGCTGAGGTCCGAGCTGACGGCAGTGGCCTGGTGGACCTCGACGCACATCGTGTTCTCCCCGGCGACGAGCGCGGAGGGGGCCAAGCGCGGGTCGGTAATGCTGAGGAAGGCGGCTTCGTTGGCCGCGCCGACGCCGGAGTAGGCGAAGCCCACGGCTCCAGCGGGCATGGTGAGGCGGGCGACTTCGCGGCCGTTGAGGTAAAAAATCGCGCCATCGTCAATGAGGGCGTCCAGGGACAGGCTGTCGTATTGGGAGGTGCTGGTGACGGTGAATTTCTTGCGGAAATAGAGGGCCGCGTAGCGGGCTCCGGAGGGGCCGATGTTGATGGCGGTGCGTTCCGGACGGCCATCGGCGGTGTCTCCGTTGCCCAGTTCCGCATCGCCCGTTTTCCAGACGGTGGCGTTGCTGTCGTCGAACTGCGGGTGCTTCCAGTTGGTCGCATTGTAGGAGGCGTGGCCCGCGACGATGTCACTGCTGCCGAGGTCGATGCTGGGGTCCCGGTATTTCCACGAGGCTCCGGGACCCGCCACGCCGTCGGACACCAGGGTGTCCGTCACCTGTGCCGGCGGGGTGAAAACCCGGGCGGAGGGGCTGATGGCGTCGTTTTGCAGGCGCGGATCCGTGACGTCCACGGTGTAGTAAATGGTGGGGCCGCCTGCGATGAAGGTGGCGTCGGCTGCCGTGGCCAGGGTGCCGCCGTTTTGCCTGAAGCTGGGGGCATCCACCGTGGGAAAGAGGCTGTCGGCCTTGAGCTGGGTGATGACGGTGGCATTGCGCGTGTCAAACCAGGCCAGGAAGGCGTCGCGAGCGGCGCGCCAGTTCGCGGCGGTGAGTGGGGAGGTGGGGAGCTTCGAGTCGCCCCAGCGGGCGGACTCTGCGATGATGGCGGACTCGACGGTGGCGGCACGGGCGGTGGCGCGGGCTTTGTTTTGCGCCTTCGTCAGGGCTCCGCCGGGGGCGATCATGTGCTTCTGCACCCTGTCGGCAAAGCGCTTCCGGTATTCCACACTGGGCAGGAGGTCCTGGTGGAGGAACTGAGGGTTGTAGTAGTTGAACGTGTCTGCGTAGTGCTCCCAGGCGTCGTTGAGATTGGCCGTGTCATAGCCGATGAAGGTGCCGCTGAAGCCGGACGGAGGAGGCGTGGTGGAATAGAAGGGGCCGGTGCGGTCGCCTGCGCCGGTGTTGGTGGAGTGCTCGCCGTCGTGCTGGACGAAGAAGAAGCCACGCTGGTCAAGCTTGTTTCTTAGCCCGTAGTAGTTGTTCGGGATCTTGGCGCCACCAGTGAGGGGGGAGTCGGCGTTGCCGGTGAAAAAGATGACGAGCATGTAGTCGATGAGGCCGTCCAGGTCGAGCAGCACCGGGTCTGCGGGGGAAGGGGTGACGCCGTCGGTCTGTCTGCCCATGAGGCGCCAAAAGGCGGCGTTTTTCTCCGTCTGGGTGTAGGCGTGCGCGGCGTGGCCTGCGGCGGGATCCAGGTCGCGGTTCATCCAGTAGCAGGCGCGGCCTTTGGTGAAGAGGTCCTGGTAGGCGTTCAGGTCTCCGGCGGTCGGGTTGATCTGGTAGCCGAGGCTGGTTTCGACTTTCACCACGTCGTAGTCGTTTTTGTCACCACCGCCGTAGGATTCGCCGAAATTCGCCTCCGCCCGCTCCTCGATCTGGTACATGCCCCAATACTGGCCGTTCAGGTAGAGGTGAACGAAGCGCCCGTGGGTGGACGGGTGGCCGGTGGCGAGCTGGGCGTCCCGGCACCAGAGTTCGCGGAGAAAAAGGTTGCTGCCATCCCCGCCGAAGGACCAGGAGTAGTTTTGCGCGGTCTGGATGTCGAACTTGGCAAACGACTGCGCGGCGAAGTCATCATTCGGGTAAATGGGGTAATTCAGCGAGCCGGAGCCATAGTCGGAAGTGAATAGAATACGGAAAGCGTGCTTGGGATTGGTCTCCGAGCGGCTGTAACCGCCGCGGATGCGCAGGCCGCAGTTTTTCTGGAAGCCGCCCTCCGGTGTGGCGGGGTCATTCAGCATTTCGATGGAGGCGGGCCGCTCCCAGACCTGGCCGTCCTCGTAGGCGTGGGTGTAGATCCCCGTGCCGGGGTCGGTGAGATTGGGCAAGGTCGTCGTGATAAAGACAGAGGGAAGGGCCTGAAGGGCGGCCTTCACCTGCGGACGACCGCCAATGGCGGGATTTGTGTGGTCGATGATGGCGGGGTCCATGCCGTAGTTGAACCACTGGCCGTTTCCCACCGGCGAATACTGCTCGGCCTCTGCGCGTGCGACGGACGGCCAGCCTGGCGGCGGGCTGCCGGCGGTGTTTTGAGTCACGATGTCATCGAAAAAGAGATAGGTGTGGGTGTCGATGTTCGTGGGATCATAGTTCGCCTTGAAGGCGGCGGCGCGGATGGTGCTGGTGGCCGCGACGGGGATGGGGCCGGTGTAGACGGTGCCCGTGGTGGCGGTGGGCTCACTGCCGTCCGTGGTGTAGCGGATGGTGGCCCCAGGCGTGGCGGAGGTGATGGTGACGCTCTGCGGCGTGGTGTAGACGCCGCGCTTGGGCAGAAACACGGTGTCTGCGACGGTGCCGAGGTAGCCTGGATTTATATTCAGCGTGCCCGGAGTGGGCGTGCGGAAATGGAAGGCTCCGGAGGCGGTGTCCAGATCCCCCGCCGTGAGGGCGGGTTGGATGAGGAAGGTGGAGTCGGTGGCGCTGACGTTCAGGCCGGTGATGGCGAGGAGGTTTGGGCCGGTGGGGTTCAGGAGGGGGAGGGCGCTGGAAATATTGAAGGAGACCGGGACGACCGCATCCGTGAGCGAACGGGAGCCGGTGGCGACGGCAGCCGTGGCGATGGGATCGACGGCGTTGGACCGGGCCACTTCCACGCCGTTGAGCCAGGCGACGAAGCCGTCGCTGTAGCGCATTTGCAGGCTCAGGTTGTCAAAGCCGGCGAGGCTGGTGGCCGGGGTGAAGGTGAGTCGGGTCCAGACGGTGGGGGTGATGCCCAGCATGGTGGAGGAGATGTCCGTGCCAATGATGCTGGTGGAGCCGCCGGGCGCGGTGTAGACGGCCAGTCCGCCTGCTGCGGTGTCTCCGATGAGCTTGAAGCTGGCGTCGAAGGCCGTTTTCACGCCGGGGGCGGCGGCGACTTCAAATTCATCCCCGCCTCCGTGTTCATAAAACTGGGCGGTGATGGTGTGGAGGCCGGCGGTGAGGTTGCGCGAGGCGAGGTCGGCTGTGGGGCCGCGGAGGACGTCGGAAGTGATGACGCTGGCGCCGTCGATGAGGAGGCGGCCTCCGTCATCCGAGCTGATCATGAACGTGTAGTCTCCGGTGGCGGGGATGTTGAGCGTAGCGGTGGCTCGGATGGTGTAGTCCTCGCCACCGAGGGCGGGGAGGTCGCTGGCGGGAAAAAGGTGGTCTGCGCCGTCACCGAGGATGTTGATTTTTGGCCGGATGCGGACGTCCGAGGAGAGGCGGTTCACGCCGGAGAGCAGGGCGTCGGCGCGGGCGAAGCTGGTGACGTCGGCGGTCGAGCTTTTCGCCTCCTCCGCGCGCCAGCCGGGGACGAGGATGCCGTAGCCGAGGCCGGTGGTGCCGCTGAGCCAGCCGGTCTCCGAGCCGGAGAGCAGTTTCCAGTCTGCCGGCAGGCCTTTGGTGGCGTTCCGGTATTTCACCGGGGCTCCGGGGGCGACGAGTGTCTGGGAGGCAAACTTGAAGCCGTAGGATTCGTCCGGTTTCATCGGAGGGTAGGCCGGGCCGAAATCCTGGGCGATGGTGCCGTTCGGCCGGGTGAGGGCGAGGTATTCGCCGCCGGCTGAGAGGGAGAAATTTGTGTGGAGCGGGCTGGCGGGATTGCGCAGGTTTTTTCCATCGGCAAAGACGACGAGAAAGTCGCCCGGCTGCAGGGTGATGGCGGGGAAAACCCATTTCCGCAGGCTGGCGGCGTTGTCCGTGAGCGCCCAGTTGAGCAGGCTGACCGGGGCGGCGGATGGGTTGTGGAGTTCGATCCAGTCGGGATGCGTCAGCCCGGTTTCGTCCGTGAGGCCGTTTTCATTGTCCGCCATGAACTCCGTGATGAGCGGTTCCGTGAGCGACTGGGCGCGGAGGGACGGCAGGCCGCAAAGCAGGAGTGCCGCTGCGGCGAGGGCGAACGTGGGATGGGGGCGCATGGGGGGTGGGATTGGGGCAGAAAAAAGGCCAGCCTCCGGGTTTGGATCGGAGGGCTGACCTGCGGGTCGGGCAATCATACCCTGCCGGGGAAATCCCGGCCAGAAGATTCCTCCCCTACTTGTGGGTGGAGAAGCGCATGGTGGTGGTCGACTCAAACGTCTCCCCGGGGCGCAGAACGGTGGAAGGGAAGGCGGGCTGGTTCGGGGAGTCCGGGTAGTGCTGGGTCTCCAGGCAGACGGCGTGGCGCTTGCTGTAGGTGGCACCGTTGCGGCCCTTGATGCCGTCGAGGAAATTCCCGGTGTAGAGCTGGACGGCGGGCTGGTCGGTCTCGATGGTCAGGACGCGGCCGGTGGTGGGCTCGTAGACGCTGGCGCAGGGGCGGACGTGGCCGGGGCGGCCGTCGACGATGAAATTGTGGTCGTAGCCGAGGCCGTATTTGATCTGCTGGTCGTTCGCGTTGATTCGCTCACCCAGAGTGTGGGGGGCAGTGAAATCAAACGGCGTGCCGGCGACCTGCCTGATTTCCCCGGTCGGGATGGCGGTGGCGTCAGTCGGCGTGAAGGCGCCGGCGTGCAGCGTGAGCTGGTGGTTCAGGACCGGGCTGGCACCTGCGTCGGCGAGGTTAAAATAGGAATGGTTGGTGAGGTTGAGGACCGTGGGTTTAGTCGTGGTGGCCTCGTACTGGACGGTCAACTCGTTGTGGCTGTCCCACGTGTAGGTGACCTTTGCGAAAAGGGCGCCGGGGTAGCCCTCGTCGCCGTCCGGGCTGGTGTGCGTCAGTTCCAGGCCGACGGAGCTGTTGTTGCGCAGGGGTTTGGCCTGCCAGACCATCTTGTCGAAGCCGACCTTGCCGCCGTGGAGGTGGTTCGGGCCGTTGTTGGTGGCGAGCATGTGGCTGGAGCCGTCCAGGGTGAAGCGCCCCTTGGCGATGCGGTTGGCGTAGCGGCCGGTGATGCAGCCGAAAAACGGGCTCTTCTCCTCGTAGTCGTGCAGATTGTCGAAGCCGAGAACCACTTCTCCGAGGTGCCCCTTGCGGTCGGGCACCTTGATGGACGTGATGGTGCCGCCCAGGGTCATGATGTCGACCGAAGCGCCGGTTGCGTTGGTCAGTGTATAAAGTTCAACGGTCTGTCCCTTTTTTGTGGTACCGAATGGTTTCGTAGTGACGTTCATTTTGCTGGAATTCGAGGAGAATGGGAGGTGACCGCAGCTGCAAAGAAGGGCGGCGGTGCTGGCGGCGAGGAGGAGGGAAGTTTTCATGGAGGAGTTTGAGTAATGAATGCGGGCCATTCTTTCCGCCCCGCCCGCCAAATGCAAGGAGAAACGCCATTCCCGCTCCGTGATCACGGAACCGCAAATGAACCTCTCAAATTATGGAAAATATCATTTTTCGATAAAAATTTATTGCAATGGGCTGCGGAAATGATAATTTCCATAATGAAGAGGTCTCGTAACCGCGAGAACTCGGTCAATTCAGCCGATTCCCAACCCAATTCCATATGAAGACACGCCCTCAAATCCAGAAACGCACCGCCGGCTTCTCGCTGGTGGAAATCGTGACCACTGTGGCCATCATCGGCGTCCTGACGGGCGTCGGGATAGTGGCCGTGAAAGGGACAAGGAGCAGCGCGCAGAACATCAAGTTGGACAAGGATGTGGCGGCATTGAATTCGGCGATTCAGGTTTACCAGGCCTCCGGCGGCAGCCTGACCGGGGTGACGAATGCCGACGAGATCATCGCCAAGCTGAAGACGGTCGCCAAGAACGACGCTTCCAAAAAGCAGATTGTCGGCCTGAAGGAGGAGATGGTGGACGTGCGCATCGAGCCCGTGGTCCAGACGACGGGCGAGGCGAAGACCAGTGCTCCGCGTGCGGTTTGGAACGGGACGACGAAGCGATTTGAAGTGAAAACGACAGGTTCCGGAATCCGCGAGTTTCGCATGAACGATGCGCTGGCGTCCGTCGCCTCGAAGGAGGAGGTGCGCACCACGGATCTGAAGTTTGCCAAGGTCAACAAGTGGGTCTGGGACTTCAAGGACGGGAAACCCGAGTTTGCCAACGGGGTGAAGAATGTGGCCGGTTCACTGCCGCCGCTGCCGACGATCACGCCGCCCACGGGGGCCAAGAAGCTGAAGGCTCCCAGCCCGACGGCCTCGGCGACGTCTGCACTGATCACCTTTCCGAAGTCGGTCGGCATTTTCGACAACAATCCGGCTGACACGGCGATGATCGAGTTCAGCACTACTGCTGGAAAGGTGATGCCCTACTCAGGCACCTTTATGGTGGACCCGGGCACCATGGTGACGGCGAAGGCCCTGGCCCGTGATCCCGAACTCTACACGGACAGCGATCCTGCAAACGCGACCTACGATGCGGTCCCTGAAACGCTGGCCTTCGACGTCAGGTTTGACAAGCCCCACTACAACTACGCCGAACTGGGCGGGGCGTTGATGGTGGGGTCGACCGGAGTGCCCCCGCTGGCCAAGCCGGGAACCATCACGCTGGCGAACTCGGCCAAAATCCCTGCGGCCTACCAGAATAACAGCGTCTTCCAGGCCTACTGGACAACGAACGGGGCCAGCCCGCTCACGGCAGTGGCCGGGCGCCAGCAGGGGCCAGCCTTCACCAACGGCTTTTCGCCTGTTCCTGTAACTCTCAGTGTCAGCGACTGGGGGACGGGGACGACGATGGCAGTGAATGCCGCCGGAGTGGCGATCAACACCAAAATTGTGAACACCTCACCAGTGATCAGCAAGACGCTCGGAATCGAGAAGATCAAGCTGCCAGCCCCCTGGACGGACTGCAAAGACGGCGCCAACTGGGGAGAGTTCATCATCACGATCACGCTGAATCCAGCCGGCGGCATTCTTCCGGTCGGCTCCCGGGTCTACTACACGACGGACGGTTCGAAGCCTGGGGATCTCAACGGCAAGCCGACCAGTGGCACTCTTTACACCGCCCCGTTTATTGTGAAAACCACCTCGGGGCTGGACATAACAGCCCGCACTTACGCGCCGGATGCTGCGGCAAACTGGTTTAGCGTCAGCAATACGAATATCTTCGGCATTCCCGCTCCTCCGCCGCTCGATGTCTACATCGGAGGCGTGTTTGCCAACGTTTCTGGAGGCGGCAGGAACATTGCCCGTCTGGCTGCGGATGGTTCTCTGGATCCGACATTCAACCCCGGCACCGGCGCTACGGCTGGAAGTGTGGTGGCCACTCTGCTGCGCTCTACCTCCAACTCCGTGGTGGTCGGAGGCGATTTTTGGGACGTCAACGGCACCACGAGGGTGGCACTCGCCCGGATGACGGACACAGGCGCTGTCGACACATCATTCGACGCCAATATACAGTAGGCCGCCAGAACGAGGCCGGCGGATGGTTCCCACAGATTTCAAAGTGGGAGCATTTTCGATTGGATTATAATCTCCATAGTTGTATAGTGTTTCCATAATGAAAACTGACACCTCCTTTTCGACGACACTGGCCCGGCTGTTCCTGATGGCAGCTGTGGCGGTGGCCTTGATGCTCGGCTATGCGTCGCTGACGCAAGGCCGGGTGCCCGGCTGTGGAGCCGGGGGGCCATGCGATGGCGTGCTGCAGAGCCACTGGGCGAGCGTGGCTGGAGTGCCGGCAAGTCTTCTGGGTGCAGCGAGTTATCTGGTGCTGGCGGTTTTCGCTGGCCGGATCGGCGCGGCAGGCGTGCGGGGATTTCTGGCGAGAGCGGCGGCGACGGCGGCTGTGGCTGGCGGTTTGTATTTTATGGGAGTGCAGGTTCTGGTTTTGAAGGCATTTTGCCCCTGGTGTGCGGTGACTCACGGCCTGGCGATCTGCGCCGTGGGGGTGCTCCTGATGCCCGCCCTTGGCGGTGAGTGGCCGGTCCGCACCTGGGTGGGGCCTTTGGCCGGGGTTGTTGGCGTGGCGGTGATGGGGCTGGTGCAGGTCTGCCGCCCGGCAGCGTCGGATTTCTCCGCAGCGACTGCGCAGGTGGAGCAGGCGGACGGGGCTTTGGATACCGAGTTTGTGCAGCTGCACGGCGGCATGGTTTCAATTAAAAAGGCGGCTGTGCCGCGTCTGGGCAGCGAGACCGCCCGGCACCTGGCTGTGGCTGTGCTGGACTACACCTGCCCGCACTGCATGAAGGTGCACCACACCCTGGAGCTATTGCCCGGGTTGTTTGAGGGGAATGTCGCCGTGCTGGTCATGCCGGGGTTTCGGAATGCCGGCGGGCGGGAAATCCAGCAGCACGTGCTGACGACGTGGTTTGCCAGCCGGGACGCGTTTGTCCAGCTGGACCGGGCACTGCGTGACGGAAAGATCGACCTTTCTCCAGAGGTGGTGAAGGCCGAGGCCATGCGCCTGACCGGTTCCGGGCCCTTCACGCAGGCGGCCACCATTCATCATGACGAGATCGAGGCCCTCTTTGCCACAACGCTGTCGCTGATGAAACTGAATGATGCGGCCACCGGGACGAATGTGCTGCCGCAGGTGGTCATCGGCGGCCAGGTGGTGGCGGGCGCGGATGCGGATCCGCAGGTCTACGTGCGTGCGGCGGAGCGTGAATTCAAGACAGGCCTTTCAGCGATTCTGGCTGCCGGCGGCCTGGGCATGGTGGAGGCGCGCGAGCCCTTGATGGAGCTGGGCGGCATGAAGCCGGGCGAGAAACGCACCGTGAAGCTCTTCATGCGCAACTCCGGCACCGGGGCGCTGAACCTCAGCTACATCAATTTCACCCAAAGCGCCCGCGTGCTGGATTTCCCTCAGGGTGGGATCGACCAGGGCCGCTCCTGGGAGATCGCCGTGGAAATCACCGCGCCCCGCGAGGCGGGACCGTTCCAGTGCCGGGCTGAGCTTTTCGCAGAAGGGGTCGCCACCCCGACCGTCTGGAACCTGCTGGGCGAGGTCGCCCCGCAGCCGGCTGCCGCTGCGGCAGTCGACGTCCGCCGTGCACGGTAAAGCCAGTCAGCGGTTTTGGTTAATTCAGTTTCCCCAATATTATGAACATGAACAAACTCACAATTGTGCTGCGCGCACTCCTGCTCCTCCTTGGTGCATGGTCCGGACTTTGCAGCCACGCCCATGCCGCTGAAGTAACGCTGGCCCTGGAGATGACGCCGGACCGGAATTCCGCCGGCACCACGGGGGAAATCTGGTCTTACAATTTGAAATACCAGGTTTCCAGCACCTCCTTTGAGGGGAAAAACGTCAAGGTGGTGGTAATTTACGACGCGCAGACTGAGTACGTCAGCGCCACCGGCTCCTCGCACACGACGGGCACCTCGTGGAATGCCGCGACACGGCAGCTGACCTTCACCATGAAGACTCCACTCACCGCGGGAGCGACTGGCGAACTGAACGCCCAGGCAAGGTTCAAGGCCGGGACTGCCGGCAGCTACGTTTCAAACGCCACGGCCACGATCTCCGCCGACAACGGCACACCTGTCTCCACCGGCGCGGCCAGGGTGACCTCCTGGGTGCCGTCCAGCACGGTGCTGACCTTCAAGGATGGGGTCTATTTCCAAAAGAACGGATGGGCCGGTGCGACCGCCGCCGCCGGGCTGCTCTACTACAACATCTACCACGGAAACACCAGCGCGGCTCTGAGCGTCACCAACTATGTCATCGAGGACAATTTTCCGGCGAACTTCAGGTTTGACTACTTCGCCAGCGGCAGGTTTCCCGGCACCTCACTGCCTGTAAACATTCAGTACAAGACCAACCTGAACACTTCCTGGCGAAACTGGTCCAGGAACCCGGGATACAACTCCGGCACGTCGGTGAACGTCGCCGACTCCCAGTTTGGCCTGGCTGCGGGTGAATACATCACCGGCCTGCGCTGGCTCTATGGCACCGTGCCAGGGGGCGGCGCGTTTCACTCAAGCGTCCCCGGAGTGAGCGGCATCCAGATGTACCTGCGCGCCGTGGACAAGACGAAGATGACGACAGGCCTGGCCATCCAGAACTGCGCCAGCCTGAATGCGGGTGCCTATGTGGTGAACGGCTGCGCCACCACCACGGTGGCGGCCCCCAGCACCTCCCTCGGCTTCTGGGCGTGGGACGGTACGGGCAAGCCGCGTTACAATCCCGGTGATCAGCTGACTCTCGGCATGTACGTGCAGAGCAATCCCAACAACAGCAGCCCTATTGTGGATCCGGCTGTGGGTCTTCTGCTGGCGCCGCAATTTGAATACGTCGGCAGCGAAACGGTTTTTGGCGACGCCTGGTCGAGTGCTGGAAGTCCGGCGCCGGCGTTTACTGTCATCAATGACTTTGGCGGCACGGGCCGCCAGCTGGTCCGGTGGAAGTGGAAGGGCTGGAGCATCACTCCCAACGGCGGATATCCCTATGTCGGCTGTTCCATTCAGGCACGGGTCAAAGCCGGCACACCCTACGGCTTGTACCGGCAGGATGCGTACGGAGGCTGGAATTCCCCAGTCGATGGCTGTGCACGCGAGGCCGACCTCGCCGCCGACATCGACGCCGACGGCGTGGCGGGGGACTCCCTGTGCAGGTCCAGTGTGGACATCAATGTGGATGTGGATCCGGGCGGCGGTCTCGCCGTGGTGGATTCGCAGACCCTGGTCAAAGGGGAGCTGGATGCCGACTGGATCGCCTATCCTGGCAAGGGTCTCTCCGCTCCTGGTGGAAAGGCGGACTACCGTCTCGTGCTGAAGAATACAGGTGGTGTGGTCCTGACGAACATGACCATGATCGACATCCTGCCGAAAATCGGAGACAAGGGCGTCATCGACACGAATCCCCGGGGCAGCCAGTGGTCGCCCTACCTGGCGGGGCCCGTCGTCGCACCGCCGGGTGTGACCGTTTCCTACAGCCTTTCCTCGAACCCGTGCCGCGACGAGCTGACCCCCGGCCTGCCCGCCGGCTGCCAGACGCCGAACTGGACGACCACGCCTCCGGCGGACATCACTACCGTTGCCTCGCTCAAAATCGACTTCGGGAGCAAATACCTCCTCGTCGGCGAGAGTGCCACCATGGAGTGGCCGATGCGAGTCCCGCTCAATGCCCCCTTCGCCGGAGAGGTGGCGTGGAATTCCTTTGGCTACATCGCCAAGCGCAAGGACAACGGCCGGTTCCTGCTGCCCTCGGAGCCGAACATGACCGGCATCGCCGTGGTAAAGCCCAAGCCTCCGTATTTCGGCGACCACGTGTGGGGGGACAAGAACCGCAATGGCATTCAGGACGCCGGAGAGAAAGGGATGAACGGCGTGCGGGTGGAACTCTACCAGGACGACGGCGACGGCAAGATCGACCTTGGCAAGGACAAGATGACGGCCTTCAGCATGACTTTCAGCGACGGCACCGCAGAAGGCGCCTACCTCTTCACCGGGCTTACGGTGGGAGCCAGCTACTACGCCGCCTTCTACGTCCCCACCGGATTCGTCTGCAGCCCGGCCAACCAGGGCGCGAACGACGCCCTCGACTCAGACGGCATCCCGCTGACTTTTGGTGCCAGTTCCCTGGCGGTGACGGGGCTCAAGAAAATGGGCTTGGACGAGATCGACCTCACCCAGGACATGGGCTTCATCGACCGGACCACCCTTCCCGCCGTCTGGTCAATGGCCGAGCAGCCTGATGGCAAGCTCGTCATCGGGGGGCGCTTCCAGTCCGTCGGCGGCCTGCCCAGAGCCAATCTGGCCCGGGTCCTGCCCAACGGAAAGCTGGACACGGCCTTCCTCGTGGGCAGCGGGTGCAATGGCGAGGTGGTTGCCCTCGACGTCATGAAAAACGGAAACATCCTCGTGGGCGGGAAGTTCACCTCCTACAACGGAACGGCCTGCACGGGCGGACTGATCATGCTCAAGCCCGACGGATCGGTGGCGAAGGTGCCGCTCCAGCCCGTCACGCCCACGGTTGCTTCAGTCTGCGCACTCCCCAGCGGCAAAATCATGGTGGGGGGCAGCTTCGCCCAGATGAACGGCTACCCCATCCGGAACCTCTGCCGCCTGAACGCAGATGGTTCGTTCGATACCCTCTTCAGTCTCTTCGTTTCGCCGGATGGGCCGGTCAGCTCGGTCAAGGTGATGCCGAATGGAAAACTGGCGGTCGCTGGCGGATTCACCTCCCTGGGCGGCTACGTCAAAAGAAGGCTGGCCAAGCTGACCCAGGAAGGGGACAACGAGACCGGGACAACAAGTGATAAAAACGCCGGTCCGGACAAGGCGATTGACACCGTTGCGGCACTCCCGGATGGCAGCCTCGTCACTGGTGGAGGATTCACCACCTACGATGGGAAAGCGGTCAAAGGCTATGCCCGCATTGATGCCGCCGGAAAACTTCAGATCCCAACGACGCCACCGGCGCTCAATGTGATCTCTGTCAAGACGGCTGACTGACGGCAAGACGTTCGCCCCCGCCGCGGACTGCGGCAGCCAGCTGCCGCAGTTCGCAAGACAGCCCATTGGCAGCCGCGCCGCCCCCGGCTTGGCCGCGGAGCTGGCCAGCCGCGCAGGAGCGCCAAGGTGCGCGAATGTGCACGAATCAAGGAGGGAAAGTGGGCGGAGGAGACCAGGCTGACGCCGGGCGCCGCGGCGGGGCCCGTGCCCGGGCCAGGTGCACGCGCCGCCTGAAAGCCGCCCCCTTGGCGAGCCGCGTACTGGTCTCCGGCGGCAGCGGCAGGGCCGGGGGCTGCGGAGGATCTCAAGAGGCCGGGCTTCAGCCGGTTCGCCGCCCCGCGCGTGCTCTGGGCGGGGCCTGCCCGCCGCCCCGGCTGCGGCGGACTGCGGAAGCTGGTTGCCACTTCAGGCGGGGCAGCCCGCAGCCAGCCGCACGCCCCCGGCCGCGTCCCCCCGCACACCGGCACACTCACACCCCGGTCACTCACATCCGCTACCGGTGCCCCGCCAGGATGAGTTCATCCAGCTTGTTGGCCAGCGCCTGCATCTGCGCCTGGCTCGGCGGGGCGGAGACTACCAGATTCAGCGGGGCCACGGCGTTGGTGCTTGCGCTGCTGTTCGAGAGGGCGCTCGCCAGGGCGTTGCCCACCGCGTCACTCAGCTGCGCCGCGCTCACCTCGCCCGGCACCCCGGTCGGAATGCCGAACTCAAAGTGGACCGTCGTCCCGTCAAAGGTGGACGTCACCGTCGCACCGGAGAGCGGGGGCAGGGTCGTCACCCCGTCCACCACGGCGGCGGCGAAGGGTGGACCCTGCGGACCCGGGTTCCCCTGGGGGCCGGGCGGACCCACGGGGATGGCAAGGATTTCGTCGTGCAGGCCGTTGAGCTGACCCCGCATTTCGGCGGCGTCGATCTCCGTGTTTTCCTGCGGAAGGTTTGGGTCGAAGGGCATGGAAGAATAGAGGGTTAGAGGGTTAGAGGGTTAGAAGGATAGCGGAGTAGAGGCTTGGAGACTGGGTGACTTGGTGGCCTGCAGACTGGAAGGCCGGCTTCGACCTTTCCTCTTCTCCCAGTCTCCTCGTCTCCTCTTCTCCCAGTCTCCTCGTCTCCTTCTCTTCCCCGCCTCCTCACGGGGCCACGGTGACGGTGGCGGCGTCGGTCAGGGCGCCATCGGGTTTGTTGCCGTCGAAGTATTGCAGCCAGTACTCGCGCTGCTCGGGCTGGCCGGGCACGAGGAGCGGGCGCTCGTCCAGGTAGGGGCTGTTCAGGCTCACGGCCAGCTGCTCGCGCGGGCCGTTGCCGCGGCGGCTCCAGATCACCACGCCGGGGCGGCCGTATTTGGCGTAAATGATTTTCACACACTCGCAGCCGCCGCCGCGCTCCATTTTCAGCGTGAAGGTGGGCAGCGGGTGCACCGCCGTTTCCTCCGCGCCGATGATGCGCAGCAGCT
>JANOAS010000389.1:0-40757 GCA_031411255.1 bacterium | reverse complement strand
GTCGCCCCGGTCACATCCTCCCGGATCGCAAGCGGACTGGAAAGCGGGGTGTAGAGCTTGGGCGAGAGCCCGCTGTAGCGGTAGTTTCCAGTCAGATCCTCCCCGTTCGGGCCGTAGAGGGTGATCTCCTCGAACGGCCCTCCAGCCAGCAGGGCGCTTAGCGTGTAAGTTTCTACGAAGCCGACGTAGCGCGGATAATGACCTAGGGAATCCGGGGTGAAGTTGATATCGAAACGTGCACCGGCCGGGCCACGGGACGCATTCTGGAAGCTTCCGCCATTGAAGCCGATTCCATCAATGACGCCATCGTCGCCATCAACCGAGCGCATGAAGCTTAGGCCCTTTTTAACGCTCCCGTAAATACTATTGGCCCCCTGCGAGGCAAATCCGATTGATTGAGCTACCGTTGGATTCTCAAAGTCTTCCAAGTAGATGGATCCTTGGTTGATGCCGGCTAAAAGCGGGCTGTCGTTCTGGCTGCGGTAGCCTGAAACTGCCGGGTAGAACGAAACTGCGGCAGCAGCAGGCCAGAGCAGACCGTGGAGGGCAAATAGGAGCGTAGTCGTTGTTTTCACATTTTGATCCAGTTGGAAGGCCAGAGGGGAATTTGGATGAGCGTGCCATTCGGGTCAGGCGTCGTTTCTTGACAAAATGACCGGGCCACGCGCGTCACAGATGCCAAACGTTCGAATCCAGCGCAAGACAGTTCCTCGCAACCAGGCAGCCGCCCGGCCCCTTCTGGAATTCCCAAGCCCCCACCCGCCACACCGCTGCCACACGCAGCGTCATGGAAAAGATGACGATCCTGACCCAAGAGCGGGCTGGACTTTCGCGGCGTGCAGCCGTGTACTGGTGCCATGAAAACACGAGCAACGCTCCTTCTGCTGGCCGGCTCCGGATTTCTCTGCCATGCGCTCGCGGCGAACCCGCCGGGGGGCACGCCTGTGGATGTGTCCGGCACGCTGACGGGACCGGCGGTGACGTGGTCGGGCATCATGCACATCACCGGGGGAAATGTGACGGTGCCTGTGGGCACGACGCTCACCATTTCTGAAGGGACGGCGGTGCGGGTGCAGAAGGCGCGAAAGCTGATCGTGAACGGAATTCTGCGCGTCGAGGGCACGGAGGCGTGCCCGGTCATCTTCGGCCCCGAGCCCGGCGCGGCGCTGGAGGCGGACCCCGCCGCTGCCGGCCTGCCTGCGGCCCCGCCGAAGTGGGGTGGCATCCAGTTTGTGAACACAATGTCCGCGCAAAACTGGATCACCTGGGCGCAGGTCCACCATGCGCAGACGATGGAGGGCGGCATCGGGCTCGTGGGCTCGCGCGCCACCATCGACCACTGCACCTTCAGCGGCACGCACTGGAGGGTCATCTACGCGAACGCCTCCGCCCCATGGATCCAGTACTGCACGTTCCCCAACAGCTTCGGCCCCACGGAGAATGCCGTCACGCTGGGCATCGACAACGTGGCCGAGCACGTCAAGGCCGAGGGCGCCATTCCGGCCGGGCAGCGGTTCGTCATTTACCGGAACACCTTTGGCACAAACAAGGGTCACAACGACGTGATCGACGTGGACAGCGGCACGCGCCCGGCCCCCATCGTGGAAATCCGGGAGAACTATTTCATCGGCTGCGGGGATGAGCTGGCGGACCTCGGCGGGGACGTGCTCCTGGACGGGAATTTTTTCCAGCACATCGCCAAGGACCCGAGCATGGCAAACGGCGTGTACGCGAATGCCATTTCCACCGGAGACCCGGGCAACCCAGCAGCGACCGTGGTCTGCACGCGCAATGTCTTCTGGGACGTGGACCACGCCATCAGTTGCCGCGTGGGCGCGGCGACCATCTTCGAGCACAACACGGTGGCGAAGATCCACCCGGACTTCACCGACGTGGGGGGAAAAGCGAACACCGCCTCCGCCATCAGCCTGCGTGCGGTCTCGTTCGCCGATCCTCCAGGTGACGGATGCTACCTGGCGGGCAACATTTTTTGGGATCTCCCCCGGATCATCGGCGCAGCCGACTCGCCCTCCACGAAAGTAAGCAAAGTCGAGGCCACGCGAAACTTCGCCGATCCGGCCGCCAGCCTCGCCGTGGGCTCGCGGGCGGGCAATCTCTTCACACTGGGTGCGCTCAACCTCACCGGCAACCCGGTTTTCCTGAATGCCACCACAGGCGACCTCCACCTGGCCACGAACTCCCCCGCGCGCCTGGCCGGCGTCATGGGCCGGGATGCCGGCGCCTATGTGCCTGCCGGTGCCTGGGTGGACAGCCTCCGCACAGGACTGACCACGCAAACGAACCAGACGCTGACCATCGGCGGACCCGGCATCTTCGCCTTCCGCTGGCGGATGCACGGCACCGCCACGTGGAGCGCCCCCGTGCCCATCGGCGAGGCCTTGTTTTCCCGGGTGAACCCCACCGTGCGCACGGCCACCCTGCCATTCTCAGCCCTCGCCCCCGGCACCTACCAGGTGGACATCATTGGCCAGGATTTCGCCGGACAGTGGCAGGACGAGGCCGCCCCCACTCTCTCCGCCGCGTGGACGGTGTGCAGCCCGCCGCCCCTCTTCCAGGCGCTCGGCCAGGCTCCGGACGTGGACGCGGACTCGGACGGCCTCACCCAGCTCCAGGAGTACGCCTTCGGTCTTTCCCCCACCCAGCCGGACGTGCTCGCCCTCACCGCCAGCCTGTCGCCCGCAGGCCGGCTCGTCGTCTCCTTCGCCATCCCGTCCTCAGACTGCTTCCCCGCCCTCACCGGTCCGTCGGACATCATCTACGATGTCCTCACCTCGACCGATCTCCAGACCTGGGAGAGCGCGGGCAAAATCACCGCCGGCCAGATTTCCTCGCCCGCAGTCGACGCCGGAGCGATCATCAACGAACGCCGCACGATAACCGTCACCGCCCCGCCTCCGCCCGCCCCGGCCACCCGCCAGTACGTCTGCCTCCGCATCACCCAGCCGGGCTGAGCCTCCCGCGCCGGGAGACTTTTTTCAGGAAAGCGTGAAAAGTTCTTTAACGAATGGCCGGCTTTTTCGTAGGTAATTTTGACACCATAACAAAATTCAAACGATGATCCCGGGACTCCAGATGGAAGAGGTGCGCGTCTGCCGGATCGACATCAACCCGGGGCCGATGGGCACCGGCTTCATCGTCGGCCCCCCGGGTGGTGCTGACGAACTACCACGTCATGGTGTCCGTGCTGAAGGGACTGCACTCCGCCACGGCGGTGAGCTGCCTCTTTGACCACAAGGTGATGACCGGCAGGAAAAGGACCAGGCCGTTTGCCCTGGCCTGAACGCGAATTGGAATCACGGCTTGAAGTCGATCTTCACCCCCGCCTTCCACAGTGCAGCGGCGAACTCCGTCTCCAGCTGAGCCCACGAGCGGCCGCCCAGCAGCTTTTCCCGCGCCACCGGCTCGTCCTCCTCCTCCTGGAGCAGGCGCAGGTAGTCCTTCATCCGCGCCGCATCACCCCGCCCGTCCAGGTGGTAAAAGTAAAGCGTCAGCAGGCAGGCCGCGCCGTAGTTCAGCCGGGCGTTTTTCATGAATTCGCCCATCCCCATCGCCATGAAAACCTGGAGATGCGGCATCTTGATTTCCCGCCCCAGCCCGGGCCCGCGCCCTCCCAGGCTGAAGGCCGCCAGGTCCGCTGCCAGCGCAGACTTGTTCCGCGCGATCTCAAATTTCCCGCCACGGCAGCGCGTGCTGGCCACGTACTCGGCGGAGCCCTCGGTGTACCACGCCGCCTGCTTCACCGTCTCGTCCATCAGCGCGTGCGTCGTCTCGTGCGCCAGGGCGTGAAAGTCGGCATCGGTGGAGTCCAGCACGCCATCCTTCCCCAGCTGCCCTCCACCCAGTTCCTTCAGGGAAACGAGGATCTCCGTCTCCCCCCTGTGCCACCGGCACACCCCCACCGTGCCCTCCATCCCGCCCGCCGCCACGTAGTCCTCAGTGCGGTCAAAAAAGCGGACGGCAATTCGCCCCGCTCCCGCCGCTGTGGAGCGGTGGTTCAGCGGCAGCAGCCGGGCAAACTCATGCGTGCCCTCAAACACCCGCGCCCAGTGCGTGGACAGCGGCGCCCGCAGCGGCACCGGGCTGGTGAACTCAAAATGGCGGCTCCGGTAAACACAGCGGCGGCCCTGCACGTCCTCCGCGACTTTTTCCACCACCACCGCCTCCGGCAGCAGGGAAAACTCCGGCCACGCGCCCTCAAACCCCGTCACCCCTCCCGGCGGATGCTCCGCCAGCCAGGCCCGGGCGAAATCCACATCCCCGCTCGACAAGGCCGCCAGCTTCACCACAGACGTCCTGCCGTCCGGCAGCCGCAGCGTGGCGGATTCCCCGTCCGTCCCCGCCAGCTCCGCCTCCACGGTCCGTCCATCCGCGTGCGTCCACGTCCGCGCCCGGAGAGCCCCTCCAGCGCACAGCACCACCACCGCCAGCCGCAGGAGCAGCGCGGCGGGGCCTCCCTCACTGCGGCGGGCACTGGGCGTCATCACCCGCACACAAGCGGAGAATCCTCCCGGCGGCAAGCCCCTCCGCCACCGCGTTCTTTTCACGCATCCCGGCTTGACCTCTCCGCGAAACCCGCTGGAATGGGGCCACCACTTCCCCTATGAAATTCCTCTCTCGAGACGCCACAGTCGCCGGCCCCGGCTTTTCCCGCTGGATGGTCCCACCCGCCGCCATCGCGGTGCACATGTGCATCGGCCAGGTGTACGGCTTCAGCGTCTTTAAAAAGCCGCTCGCCAAGCTCATCGGTGTCACCGCCCCGGCAACCGGCGACTGGTCCGAGGCCAACGTCGGCGTCGCCTACTCCATCGCCCTCGCCATGCTCGGCCTTTCCGCCGCTTTTTTCGGAAAGTGGGTCGAGAAAAGCGGACCGCGAAAAACCATGGTCGCCAGCGCCCTGTGCTTCTGCGGCGGCCTCCTCATTTCCGCCCTGGCGGTGAAGCTCCACCTCCTCTGGCTCCTCTGGGCCGGCTACGGTCTCCTCGGCGGCGTTGGCCTCGGTCTCGGCTACATCGCCCCCGTCTCCACTCTCGTGAAATGGTTCCCCGACCGCCCCGGCATGGCCACCGGCATGGCCATCATGGGTTTTGGCGGAGGCGCCCTGCTCGGTTCACCGCTCGCCGCCGAACTCATGGATTATTTCCACAAGGCCCATCCCGATTCCGTCGGAGCCGCCCCCACCTTCGTCGTCATGGCCGCGTTTTACATCGTGCTCATGCTTTTCGGTGCCCTCATCGTCCGCGTACCAGCGCCGGACTGGGCCCCTGCCGGGTTCGATGCCGCCCACCGCCACGCCGCCCATGCCGACGTGCCGGGCGTCCCCGTGGATGTCGCCTGGCGCACCCCCCAGTTCTGGCTCCTCTGGCTCGTCCTCTGCCTGAACGTCACCGCCGGCATCGGCGTTCTCGGCCAGGCGGCCCCCGTGATCCAGGACATGTTCAAGGTCGACGCCAAAGTCGCCGCCGGGTTCGTCGGCCTCCTTTCCATCTTTAACATGGGCGGCCGCTTCCTCTGGTCCTCCGCCTCGGACCTCATCGGGCGGAAGGGCGTCTACTGCATCTATTTCCTCCTCGGAGCCGCCCTCTACTGGTCCATCCCGTGGGCCCAGCACCAGGGAAATCTGAAACTCTTCGTCATCCTCTCCTCCGTCATCATCTCGATGTACGGTGGGGGATTCGCCACCATCCCTGCCTACCTGCGCGACCTCTTCGGCACCTACCAGGTCGGCGCCATCCACGGTCGCCTCATCACCGCCTGGTCCATGGCCGCCATCGTCGGCCCCCAGCTCGTCGACCGCATCTCCCAGTATAAAAAAGACCACGGCACCCCGCCCGCCGAGGCCTACAACTCCACCATGATCCTCATGGGAGCCCTCCTCGTCGTCGGTTGCGTGTGCAATCTCCTTGTCCGCCCGGTGAACCCGAAGCACCACGTCAAACTCTACGCCTGATCCCTCCATGCCCACGCCACTGAAACTCGCCATCGCCTGGATCCTCGTCGCCATCCCCCTCGGCTGGGGTGTCATGAAAACCGTCGAAAAATCCAAACCCCTCTTCACCGGTGCGCTTCAGGCCCCGGCGGGGAAATAGGGCGGAGCCTTTCAAAAGTCACCCCGGCAAAAAGCCCGCCGCCTGCGCCTACCGCTCGCCCAGGAAAAAGAGCATCCACAAGCCAAAGCCGTGCGGGGCTGTGACAGGCGCTTGAACGGCCGAGGCCGTCCTGAGCACCGGAAGAATCTGTCGGACAATGCGCCGTACGCTCTTCGAAATTTGGCGGCTCCAAACAGAGCCTCATTCTTCACCTGCGATGATTCGGTGAGTCCGTTCAATTTCCCTGTCGTCCATGCCGACCGCTGGTCCCAAAGCAGCCAGATTTGCGCGATGCCTTTCCTGCCTCTGCTTGAAATCTTCGTTTCCGGCCAAAAACCTCTCCCTCACCGCGTGGAGATCCGGGCAGTCTGCGGTCTCGATGAGCAGGTTTGTCCCCACTCCGGCGGCGCGGCCCATTTCCACATCGCGCGGCTTGTCGCCGACGTTCCATGACCTGGCGAGGTCGATGCCGTTCCGGGAGGCGGCGGTGAGGATCATTTCCGGGCTGGGTTTCCGGCAGGTGCACGTGCCGTCCAGGTGCGTGCAGGCGTGGATGTCGTCGAAGGCGAGCGGACCTAGCTCCGCCTGCATCCGGGCGTGGATGTCGTCCAAGTCTGCCTGGCTCATAAGCCCCTTGCCCACGCCCTGCTGGCTGGTGACGAGGATGACGAGAAAACCACGCTCTTTTGCCGCCTGGATCAGCTCCCGCACTCCGGGGGCAAAATGAAACTGGCCCCACTCCAGGACATAACCGGGACCGGGGGAGACATTGACCGTGCCATCGCGGTCGAGGAAAAGAGCGGGCGTCATTGAAGGGGGAAGAGTCGTTTGTCGGTTGAGAGTTATCAGAGGAAGCCGGAGGCGGGTCAACCGCGCATTTTGCCAGTCACTCGATGGTGATGAATTCATTCAAATTCAGCACTACCCGGCAGACGCCGACGAGACCGCCCTCTGCGACCAGTTTCACGCAGAGCGCCTCCTCCTCCACGGTGGGCGGCCGGAGCAGGGCCAGCTGCCAGATTTCCCGGACGGCCTCCGGGCCGGTGACGGTGACACGCGCGGCGAGGGCCTGCGCGGCCACGGTGGTGAAGGCATTGTTCAGCAGCGTGAGCGCCTGCGGGGCCACCGTGGAGGCGCTGCGGCGCGGGCAGGAGGTGAAGTTGTCCGGCTGGTCAAAGGTCTCCATGAAGGGGAGATGGACGGAGCGTTTCTGCACGAGGTAAATGCTGCGCACGGTGAGTGCCTCCGGCGGGCTGGGGTACCAGCCTTTGGTCTTTTCCGGGTTGTCGTCGAGGAAGGCTGGGTTTGCCTGGAGCACCTCCGGCGGGAGCGGCGGCCAGACGGGCGGGCCGCCTTCTCGCGGGGTGAGGCGGCCGGACACGAGGAGGACGGCATCCCGCAGCTGCTCTGCCGTCAGGCGGCGGAGGTTCGCCCGCCAGAGTAGGGAGTTCGAGGCGTCCACGCCGGCGGCGCGCGCGCGTCCGGCCTCGTCGGGCACGATGGCGGCCTGCTGGTAGGCGGCGGAGAGGACGAGCTGCCGGATCATCTTTTTCACCGACCAGCCCTGCTCCACGAACCGGGTGGCGAGGAAATCCAGCAGCTCCGGGTGGCTGGGCCGGGCTCCACTCCAGCCAAAGTCGTTCGGCGTCGCCACCAGCCCCTGGCCGAAGCAGCCCTGCCAGATCCGGTTCACCATCACGCGGGCGGTGAGCGGATTTTCCCGGCTCGTCAGCCAGTCCGCCAGCGCGGCGCGTCGTCCGCTGCTGCCGGAGGGCGGGGACTTCAGCGTGGCGGGCGCGGGATTGAAAACAGAGAGAAATCCCGCCTCCACCTCCTTCTGCGGTGCGGCCGGATCGCCCAACGCCAGGATGTGCGTGGCGGGCGGCGGCTTTGCCCCTTCACCGGCGATGAGCCCCGTGGTGAATGTGCGCAGGCGGCTCTTGATGGACTTCACATCCTCGTCCGCACCCTTCTTTTTGGCGGCTTGCAGCCGCTTCAGCTCCTCCTCCAGCGGCGCATTGGCCGCGCGAATGCCCTCCTGCTCCTCCGCCAGATCAAGCGGCTGGCTGTCGCGAAATTCCACGCCCGCGAAGCACGCCCGGAGCCGGTAGTGGTCCGCCTGCAGCAGCGGGTCCGTCTTGTGGTCATGGCAGCGGCAGCACGTCATCGTCTGCGCCAGAAAAATGGAGGCCGTCGTCTCCGTCAGGTCCGCCAAGTGGCTGGCCCGCGCTTTTTCCTCCTCGCCAAAAAGCTTGCTGGAGTTGTCATACGGCCCCACGCGCAGGTAGCCAGTGGCGATCAGGCAATCCTGCTCCGCAGCCGATTTCGGCGCTCCGTCCACCATTTCATCCCCCGCCAGTTGCTCGCGCAGAAACCGGTCGAAGGGTTTGTCCGCAGCGAAGGACCGGATGACGTAATCCCGGAAGCGCCATGCCTGCGGGCGAAATTCATCCCAGTCGTAGCCATTGCTGTCGCTGTAGCGGACCACATCCAGCCACTGACGGGCCCAGTGTTCGCCATAGGCCCGCGTGGACAGCAGCCGGTCCACCAGTCGCTCCACTGCGTCTGGTTTTTCGTCCGCCAGAAACTCCCGCATCTCTTCTGCCGTGGGCGGCAGCCCGGTCAGATCCAGAAACAGCCGCCGCACCAGCACCCGGGACTCCGCCATGGGCGCAGGCTCCAGACCCGCCGCCTCCAGTTTCGCGAGGACGAATGCATCCAGCGGCTGCCTCACCCAGTCCGCCCGTTTTACCGCAGGCGGCTCCGGATTGGCCACCGGCTTCAGCGACCACAGGTCCAGCCTCTGCCCCTTGAAAACCACCGCCACCGGATTCGCCGGATCATGCCAGGCATCCCCCACCGGACGCTCCTCCCCCACCGCCGTCAGGGCGGAAAAAAGCAGGCACCAGGAGATGAATCGAACACGGGGCACGGTGCCACTGTAGCCGGGGATGGTCGGGTGGAAAGGGCAGACACTGCTGCGGGGGGACGGGTGGATTCATATCACGGCCCCTCCGACGAAAGTCGGAGGAGCCGGGTCCCGCGCCTCCGACTGAAGGCCAATACCGCTCTGGTGCGATGTGTGGCAAAACTTGGAACGCCAGCAGCCCGCTGGTCCATCACCACTGCAAACCATGAACAAAAAACTCCTCTGCACTGCCGCTGTTTTTGCCGCCGCTGCCGTCTGGCTCGCCTGGCGATCTGCGATACCCTCTCCCGCCAGCCCCGCCCAGCGGGCCTCCGCGCCTTCCGCAGCCTGCTGCTGCACGGCTGCCGAACCGTATGAGGAGGCGGCTGCCAGCGCCGGCCATGGCGCGCTGCCGCCTTCGCAGGATGTGCTCTGGCGCACGCCGTCGCCGCTCGCGCCGCTGGCCGCCTTCCAGCACTGGGCGGATGACTACGTGGCAGGCTCCGCGGAAGAGCGGGCCGGAAAAGCAGCCGCCGGCATCGATCTGGCACGCACCCGGCGGGCGGAGCTGCTCGCGCTGATCGAGAAGGCCCCGGAGCAGGCCCTCGCCAGCGCAGTACCAGTGGCCATCCGCCGCCAGCTCCCTGCGGAAGTGCAGGCGCTGCTGGAGGAACGCATCGATGCCCGGGGAGACTACCTCACCATGGCCGTCTCATATGGCCGGAGCCCGGCACCCGCCGGGGATCCAGGCGTGACGACTTACGTGAAGCTCGCCAATGACCGCACGTTCCGCGCCTACACGTACGGCCTCCGCGAGTACCAGCCCACCCGGCGCAGCGTGCCGGTGCATGGCATTGCCCTGGCTGGCAAAATGGCCGTCACCGAGCTGCCAGGCCGGGTCCTGGAGCCGGTGGAACTGGCTGAAGCAAAAGCCGCCCTCGGCGAAGAGCCGGTCTGCCCCGTCTCCGAACTGCCGACAGCCTCCACAGGCACGGAGGTGGGTCTTCTCATCGCTGAAGACGCCAGCATCTACTGCTCGCCGGCACACGCCGGAGAGGAACTCTATGCGGGCGCGAGAGCCGAGGCAGCCCGCTTGGGCCGGAAAACGAACACCGAGGCAGCCTCTGGGGGAGGCACTGACGCTGAGGCAGACTCGCCCTTCCGCGCCCCGGAGGGATGGACGACCGGGGCGAAACGGCTGCTCGTGGCCCGGGTTAATTTTCAAGCTTCAGAGAGCGACTGGGACTGGAACGAAAAAGGCGTCGACCGCCATGGACTGAGCGAGAACGACTGCAGGGAAATCGTCAAACGCATCGGCGACCGGTTCCGGTTCTGGTCCTATGGACGCCTGGACGTCAAACCAGTGGGCTCAGGCGGATCGGGTGTGACACCCGTCCTTGTCATGGAGGATGCGGCCCAGGAATACGATCGGTCTGACAACTACTGGCTCTACAATGAGGTGTGGCAGCTCGCCGACTTCCACGGCTACGACGAAGATGACTACGATTTCCTGCTCGTGATCGCCGGGGATGCCCCGCTGGTGGATGATGTCACAGATCCCGACAATCCACGGACGGCCACCTACAGCGGGCTCGGGTACATTGGCGATGTCGGCGCTATGACGCGGGTGAACGATCCAGCCTGGACTGCGGAGAAACGCATCGCCACCAACGTGGACGTCGCCCTCCACGAGCTGGGGCACAATTTCGGCCTGCTCCACTCCTCCAGCCTCTACCGCCTGCCGCCCGGCGGCCACTGGACTTTCGGGAAACTGGAGTATGGCGACTCTTACGACCAGATGGGCAGCGGGGTGGATTTCAATGCCCGCTACAAGCACTGGCTGCGGTGGCTGGACAATGCCAACCTGCCCTTCATCAACGGTAGCGGCGTCCACACAATCCGCGAGTCGGACCTGAACGACAAGGGCGGCGCCCGCGGCTTGCAGATCAAAGTGGGCACCACGGAGGAGCGGACAGATGTGTTCGTCGAATATCGGCTCAACGGCGTGGCTCCCGAGGCCGGCGGGCCCTGGGTGCAGTGGAACAACCAGCTCATGGCCTACGGAGCCGTGGTCCGCCTGGGCCGCTCCTGGGCTCCGAAGACCTTTCTCATGGATGCGACCGAGGAGACTGCAGGCACGTCCAGCGGAGACGGAGTGGACGACAGCCTCCTGCTGCCCGGCCGCACTTTCCGCACGTCGCGGCCCAACGGGCTGAACCTCTACATCACCAACCTCGGGGCCGATCCTGAGGCGGGGGAACTCAAGCTGGATGTCCGCTATGCCACCTCAGCGCCCAATCAACCGCCCACAAGCATCATCAACGTGCAGAGCAGCTTCGTCGGCGTCAACGGCAAGGTGCTCTTCACCTGCAACGCCACGGACCCGGATGGCGATGCGCTCTCCTACCACTGGAGCGTGCCCTCCCTGAATCAGGACGGCCGCCCCTGGAACCGCGCCGTCTTCCCCAGCACGAACCAGATCGTTGTGCAGTTCCCAGCCGAAGGCACGCAGTCGGTGCAGTGCATCATCACGGACCGCCGCGGCGGTGAGGTGACACGCTCCAGCAACGTCATCGTCGTCAACAACCAAGCCCCCACAATGTCGACTCTCCATGACATTGCGATCGACGAGGACACGCCGGTCACCCTCTCCTTCACCGTGGACGACGAATCCACAGACCCGAAGGAACTCATGGTCACCGTTTCGCGGGAAGGGTACAACGATGGCTTGTTCCCGGACGGCAGCTTCGTGGCCGGCGGCAGCGGGGCCAGCCGCACGGTGACGCTGACGCCCGCGGCCAACCGTTACGGCGAGGCGAAATTCATGGTCGAGGTGAGCGATGGCGGCGAGACAACCAGCGAGGTTTTCTCCGTGAAAGTGCGGCCGCAGACACCAGGCACCACCATCCTGCCCTTCCGCAGCTCGGGCTGGAGATACTCCGCCACGAACCAGAGCCCCCCGGCCACGTGGATGAACCGCAATTTCGATGACAGCGGGTGGCCGGCGGGCTCGGCGGGCTTTGTCTATCCCATGCCCACTCCCTGGCCGCTCGGCTGGACGTTGCTCGGCAATGCACCAGGCCGGGTCACGACTTACTACCGCCGCGAGTTCACTGCTCCCGCCGTGCCCCACGGCCGACCTATGCTGCACCTGACGTGCGATGACGGCGCAGTCGTCTATGTCAACGGCGCCGAGGTCTACCGCCACAACATGCCCAGGGGCCCCATCACGCCCACAACATACGCCAGAGAGAGCGTCGAAGGCTACAAAGCGCGCGAGGAAATCATCATCCCGGTGGATCCGGCCTTCATCAGCAACGGGCAAACCAACGTCATCGCCGTGGAAGTCCACGATGCGGGCAGCATCCGTGCTCCGGGTGATGTGCTCTTCGACCTGGAGCTGGCGTACTCCTACGGGCCCATCGTCAGCGAGCTGCACGACACTCAGGGGCTTGAAGGAGAAATCGTGAGCCAGGACTTCACTGCCTTTGATTTTGAGCCTGGCGGTAAACTGAAGTGCACGGTCGAGATGGATGGCCTGTCCAGTCCTGGCTCCGGGGTCATCGTGAACTTCGAAACCACTTCCGGCCAGAATAACCAGGGAACCGTGACTGTGATTTCTCCCGACGTGCCGGGCACCTGCACTGTGACGCTGCGCGTGAGCGACGGTTCGTCCGAGACGTGGCGGACCTTCCGGCACACGACGGGTAACATCAACAGCCCGCCCGCCCTCAAACCCGTCCCGGACAAGACCTTCCCCCGGGGCGAGGCATTGCCCCTCATCGGTCTCACCCTCAGCGATGCCGACACGCCGCTGGAATCGCTCGTCTTGACCATCGATTCGACAAATCCCGCCGTGCTGGCCGAGGACAAAATCTCCGTGCTGCTGGGCAGTGACCCCACGCGCCGCTGGCTGCGCTTCCAGCCCGTGCCCGGCGCGACGGGCACCACGCAGATCAAGCTCACGCTCAGCGATGGCACCTCCGTCGCCACGGATGAGTTCGCCTTTACCATCGTCCCCGCCGCGAGCCCCGGTGCCAGCTCCGCCAGCCTCATCCCCCGCGAAAGCCAGTGGCTCATGTGGGCCGCTGCGCTGCCGGGCGGCGCAAAGCCCATCGACTTCACAGGCGTCAACCTCGACGACAGCGGCTGGACCGCAGTGACCACCCCCGCCGAAGCCGCCATCCCCGCCGCACCGGCCCGCGTGACGACGTATTTCCGCCGCAGCTTCGAAGCCGGCTCTCCCATGGGCATCGCCCGCCTCGCCCTGGGGCTGCGGTGCGACGATGGAGCCGCCGTTTACCTCAATGGCACACGCATCGCCCTGCACAACCTGCCCGAAGGCCCCTTGGAGGCATCGACACTGGCCATCAAGGAGGTGACCGAAGCCGAAAAAGCCGTGTGGCTTGCTTTCGACGCCGCCCCCGGCCTGCTTCGCGACGGCCGCAACGTCCTCGCCGTGGAACTCCACCAAAGCGCCGTTCCGAACGGCGAAGCCCCCGGCGATCCCTTGTTCGATCTGGAACTCACCGCCATGGCTGATGCCGCCGCCGCGCCCACGCCCATCGGCGCCCTCATCGCGCCGGGCAGCACATGGTCCTACTGGGACTATCCCGTCGATCACGCCAACGACAACCTCGCCGGCCGCGACTGGACCCTCCACGGCTACGACATGGGCGGTGTGTGGAAAAACGGCTCCGCCCCGCTCGGCTACGGCACGGGCCTGGAGCGCACGGTGATCAACCGTTTCCAGGACGCCGGCGCCGAGTCACTCACCACCATTCCCAGTGCCCTCTTCCGCCACACCTTTCACGTGGACGATCCGTCCGCCTTCACCACGCTGCACCTCTTCCTCCAGCGGGACGATGCCGCCGCCGTCTACCTCAACGGCCAGCGCATCCTGCTCGACAATTTGGCGCCGCACAACAACCTGCCCGCCGCCCGGGCCCTCGCGCCCGCCACGGTGGAAGGCCGCAGCCGGTGGCGCCACAGCTCCGTGAGCGCCGCCCGCCTTCGGGCTGGCCTGAACACCATCGCAGTCTCCATCCATCAGCACCCCGCAACCGAAGACACCCTCCATTTCGACCTCCAGCTCACCGGCCAGCTTGCTGCCGAGCCCGAACTGAGCCTGCGCATGAATGGTGCCAGTCCCGAACTCGACTGGTCCTCCGCCTACCCTGGCTGGACCGTCGAGCGCAGCGAAGACCTGCGGCGCTGGGAAGCCGTCACGACCGTTCCGGTGGTCGATGGTCCCCGGCTGCGCCTCACCCAGCCCTCTGGCATGGAGCGCGGCTTCTTCCGGCTCGTCCCGCCGACTGCCCCGGCGTCTGCGGAAGATGCCCGCTGAGTTGTGTGCCCGGGCCGGGCTGCGCTGCGGTACTCTGCCCCCCGAGGCCACCGGCAGGACGGGGTTGGGCGGATGGAAAGGGCGGAGACTGTTTCGGGCCGGAAGGGAATTGTCCAAGCGATCCGCCCGTCCCTCGCACCGCAAGCGGCGGCACCTCTCCCATCTTGCCATCCCCGCGAACTCGGCACAAAACCGGGTTGTCGCCTCGTCGCAGGTGGAGTAGTCTCCCGGTATGGTAATGACCGTTGCGAACATTCTTGAAGAGGCTCTGCTGCTTTCAGACGACGCGAGGCTCGATCTCGCCGAGCGGCTCCTCGCCAGCACTCGCACGCCGGGTGAGCTGCTGGCTGAGCAGGTCCAGATTGCCTCCGACCGGATGCGTGCCCTGGACGCGGGGGAATCAGAGGAAATAAAAGGAGAAGACGCCCACGAACAGGTAAGGAAAGCACTCCGCAGTCAGGCATGACGCATGGTTTTCAGCGAGACGCCCTCCAGTAGTATCTCGACACGGCGCGCTACTACGGCGAGCAACGGGAAGGTCTGGGCGAGGAGTTCGTGCAGGCCGTGGAGGACGCCGTGGCAAACATCGCGAAAGATCCGGAGCGCTTTCAACCAGTGGGAGACGGCCTGCGTCTCTTCCGCATGAAACGCTTCCCTTACCACCTTTATTACCGCTTCGATGAGCGGCAGGATCACGCCACTTTCTTTGCCGTTATGCATCAACGCCGCCGTCCCGGCTATTGGCGGCACCGTGTGCCGGGAGGCTGACGGGAAATGAGGAGAGCAGGCTCGGGAAACGGAATCACTCAGCTCTCTTTGCCGGCGATCCCGCTCCACAGGCGGCAGACCGCAGTTGCGTTGCAGTCAGCGAAATTTGCACTGGGGCAAATCAATGGCGTGGGGGCATTGGAGAGACCAAGCGGAATCCCACGGGCTGTCCAAGGGGCCTCGCGAACCCCGGACGGGGAGGCTTGCACGGGACCGACCTGTGCCCTACGCTCCGCCATGTTCCGCGCCCCACTTGGCCGACGGCAGTTTCTTTCCCGTGCCGGGGCCGGCCTGGGCGGGGTGGCGTTGTCGGCGCTGCTCCAGCAGGCGTCGCGGGCCGTGCCGCCGGCGGTGGCGCTGGATCCGGTGAACCCGCTGCTGCCGCGCGTGCCCGGCTTTGCCCCCCGGGCGAAATCGGTCATCTTTCTCTACATGGTGGGCGGGCCGTCGAGCATCGACACCTTTGCCCACAAACCTCTGCTGCAAAAACTGAACGGGAAGCCGGTGCCGAAATCCATGCGCAAGGTGGTGGAGGCGACGAAATACGGAAACATCTTCACCGGGTGCAAGGACGAGCTGATGGCGAGCCCGTGGGGGTTCAAACAATACGGGCAGTCGGGGCGCTGGGTCTCCGACCTCATGCCGCATGTGGCAAGGCACGTGGACGACCTCTGTTTTGTCCACTCCCTGCAGGCCGACAGCAACAACCACGGGCCGGCGAGCATCCAGATGCACACCGGGGACATGAACGGCGGGAAGGCCAGCCTGGGATCGTGGGTGACGTACGGCCTCGGCACCTCGTGCCAGAACCTGCCGGCCTACGTGCTGCTCTTTGAGGCCGGCCCCTTGGGCGGGGCGACGAACTACAGCAACGGATTCCTCCCCGCCGCCTTTCAGGGCACACGTCTGCGCGACACCGGGCCGCCGGTGCTCGACCTGTCACCCCCGCCGGAGTTCGCCGGGAGCCAGCGCGCCTCGCTCGACGTGCTCCGCCAGCTGAACCTCCGCCACCGGGAGTCGCATCCCGGATTTTCCGAACTCGACGCCCGCATCGCCAGCTACGAGCTGGCCTACCGCATGCAGGCGTCCGCCCTGGAGGTGGGCGCTCTGGACGCCGAGCCGGAGCACGTGCGCCGCAGCTACGGGCTCGACCACGCGGACAAGGAGGCCGCCAAATTTGCCAGAAAATGCCTCATGGCCCGCCGGCTGGTGGAGCGCGGCGTGCGCTTCGTCCAGGTCTACGACATGCACGAAAAGGACGGCTGGGATGCCCATGAAAATCTGAAGAAAAACCACGAGCATCACGCGCTGGTCACCGACCAGGCGGTGGGCGCACTGCTGGCCGACCTGAAGCAGACCGGCCTGCTCGACACCACGCTCGTCATCTGGGGCAGCGAGTTTGGCCGCACGCCCATGATCCAGGGAAAAACCGGCCGCCAGCACAACTACGCGGGCTTCACCCTGTGGATGGCGGGTGGCGGCGTGAAGCCGGGCTTCAGCTTTGGCGAAACGGATGAACTCGGCCTCCTGGCCGTGGAGAAGCCCACTCCGTTTAAAAACCTGCACGCCACCATCCTCGCCGCGCTGGGGCTGGACCACGAGCAGCTTTACTTCGAAACCAGCGGCCGCCTGGAGCGCCTGACCGGCGTGCAGCGCACGGCCAGCGTGATCACAGAGCTTCTGGCGTGAGGCCGACCCTCAGCCTCCGGATTTCCCGCGCCAGCGGGCCCCAGCCGAGCATGGAGGCCGTCTGCCCGCGCACATGAAGTGCCGCCGCCAGCCCCGCCGCCTCCCCCGTGGCCAGACAGGTGCCCATGACGCGGATGGACGCCTGCGCCTCGTGCGTGGCCGAAAGGCAGCGCCCGGCGGCAAAGAGATTCGCCACGTCCCGGTGGCGCAGGCAGCGCAGGGGAATGCCTGCGGCGCGGCCTGACTCGGGAAACGTCCAGCGCGGTCCGGTCGGGCGTTCGCGCAGTTCCATCGGCCAGGTGGCCAGCGCGATGCTGTCGTCAAACTCCGCAGCACCCGCCACGTCCCCGCCCGTCACTTCGTACACCCCCGCCATCCGCCGGCTCTCGCGCACCCCGGCCCGCACCGGCCAGCCGCCGACAAAGCAGCCAGCCAGCCCGTCCACGTGCGCCGCCGCCCAGCCCACAAAGGCCCCGGCCAGCCGGCGCCCCGCCTGCTCGACGCCCGTCAGCGCCTCAGCCGACGCCGGATCCCACGACGTGCCGTCGCCGTCATCACCGGCCAGATCCAGCGTCACCCAGGCATCCCCCGCGTGCAATCCGGCGCGAAATCCACAACCCAGCCACGCGCGCGGCAGATCGCCCATTTTCACCGCCGTGGCGATGGCGTGGATGAGCCGCAAGCGCCCAGCCTCCTCCAGCATCGCAGGCGGCACGCCCCGCAGCTGAAAAATGTACGCGGGCCGCTGGAGCCTGGCGGGCTCTATCTGGCTCCACGCCGCTCCAGCCAGCGCCGTCAGCGTGGCATCACCAGTGGTGTCCACAAACGCATCCGCCTCGATCCGCTGCCTGCGCCCGCGGCAGAGCACCTCCGCCGAGGCCAGCGAGGCCCCGTCGCCGCTGGCTTCGGCGAGTTCGGAGTGAAAAAGGACGCGCAGGTTTGGCGTCGAGGCGGCGAGTTCATCCGCCACCGCCGCGAAGGCGGACGGATCATGCGGCAGCACATCCAGCCGCCCCATGCGCACCGCCGGCCGTGCACCGCCGCAGGCCAGCAACCGCGTGGCAAACTCCGGGGCCAGCCCGGGATTTGCAAACACGGCTCCGGGTTCCTCCCTCAGCAGGTAGAGCCCGCAGATCGTGTGCACCAGCGCCGCCGTGCCCATGCCGCCAAGAAACCCGCACCGCTCCACCAGCACCGTCCGCGCCCCCGCCCGCGCCGCCGCCACCCCCGCCGCCAGCCCTGCACTGCCCCCGCCCGCCACGAGCACATCGCAGCGGAGGGCCGGCGCAGAAAGATTGGGATCGGATTGATTAGTGAGGCTCACAGGTGACGCAGACTGGATTTCACCAGGCGCTGCGTCAACAGCGGGCATCTTGTGTTTCACCCCCATTGACCTGCCGCCCGCCTTGTGCCAAAAAGCGCAATGCGGATTTTTGACTGGCTCAGCCAGCGTTTTAAAGACCGAAGTCCTAAACAAATCGCCGCCATGATCGCAGAACTCACACCCATTGAAGAAACCGCCGTTGGCCGGGAGCTGATCGGCATTGGCATGGAGCGGGGCATGAAACAGGGCAAGGCTCAGGGAAAAGCCCAGGGCATTGAAATTGGCAAGGAACAGTTGCTCGCTCGCATCATTCGCGCAAAGTTTTCCCGGGTTCCTGCTTCAGTCCTCAAGCAAATCACCGGTCTTCCAGTCGACGCCCTCGACGACCTGGCCGTCGCCTTGCTGAAAATGCCCGATCTCGCCGCGCTGAAAACCTGGATTTCCCGGCGGTAAACCGGGGGGCTGGACGCGCGAGGAAATCATCTTCCGCTTGCCCCGGAGCGCGGGCTGGCAACCTTGGCGGCCATGAATCAGCCCAGCACCCAACTTTTTGATCTCACAGGCCAGACGGCCGTCGTCATCGGCGGCACCGGCGAACTCTGCGGAGCCATGGCCTCCGGACTCGCCGCCGCAGGGGCGGAAGTCGTCCTCGTGGGCCGCAGCGAGGAAAAAGCCGCCGCCCGGCTCGAAAAAATCCACGCCGCCGGGGGAAAAGGCTGGTTCGTCGCTGCTGAGGCGGGGTCAAAAGAGAGCCTGGTCAGCCTGCGTGACGCAGTCGTGGCGAAGTCGGGCCGAATCGACATCCTCATCAATGGAGCCGGGGCGAACTCACCCACCCCGTTTCTCGACATCCCGGAGGACGAATACGACCGCCTCTTCGCCGTGAACGTGAAGTCCGTCTTCTTCGGCTGCCAGGTGTTCGGCGCTTACTTCCTGGAAAACAAGATCTCGGCCTCCATTATCAACCTCGGCTCCATGTCCGGGCTCATCCCGTTGAGCCGCGTCTTCACCTACTCAATGACGAAGGCCGCCGTGCACAACCTGAGCAAGAACCTCGCCCGCGAGTGGGCGCCGCAAGGCATCCGCGTGAACACGCTCGTCCCGGGCTTTTTCCCTGCGGAGCAGAACAAAAAGGTCCTCAACCCCGAGCGGGTGGAGAACATCATGCGCCACACGCCCATGGCCCGCTTCGGCGGTGCGGACGAACTCATCGGCGCCACACTCCTCCTCGCCTCACGCGCCGCCGGATCGTTCATCACCGGGGCGGAGATCGTGGTTGATGGCGGGTATCACGCGATGACAATCTGAGCCGCAAAAGGAACCAGACCTTCAGTCCTGCTTTGTCCCGCCCAGAGCCGAGGCCCACATCCAGGTGGACCCGGCGGCCAGTCCGATGAAGACGAGTGGGATGAGGACACCGGTGGTAAAAGCGGCCGGTTCGCCCGAGGAGGCCGGCAGCATCCGTGAGACGGGATGAACCAGCGCGGCGACGACCCAGTAGGCCAGATTAACGAACACGAGCTTCTTGATTGGAGTTTTGTTCATGGGAGGACGGGTTTGGGTTTGGGATGGTGAGGAGGGTGGAAAAAAACGTTTCAGCGAGCGCCTCGTGATCCTCGCCGGCGGGTAAAGCCGCGAGCCAGGCTGCCGTGCCGGAGGCATCACGCAGCGTCCAGGCCTGGATGACGGCGGCCCTAATTTCCTCCGCCGGGAGGGCGGGGAAGGCGGAGGCGGCCCATTCCAGCACCTCCTTGGACGGTGGTCGGCCTGGAACGGCGACGAGGGCAATGCGAAACTGAATGGCCGCTGCCAGCCGGTCCGGCATGACGGCGGCGCGAGCAAAAAGGTCGTCCGCCAGGGCGGTGGCGTCAGTCCACGGAAGGTTGTTGGCCCAGAGTTCTGTCATCGCCGCCCAGTGCGCAGGGTTCTCCATCACCAGCAGGGCGGTGTTTCTTCTGGCTTCGAGCGTGACTGACTCCCGGTCCCGGGCGTGGAGCGCATCCCAGGGAACTTCATCGGATTTCTCCTCCGGCGGAGCTGCCGCAGCCCCGGCCACGGCAGTGGAGACAGCCTCAAAAAAGGCCTGCTGTTTCCTCCCTTCTGCTGCCTGTTTTTGCACCGCCGAGATCCACCCCCGAGCGCCCGGTTCGTCAATGCGGGACCAGTTTTTCAACCCTTCGGCGACCTGGCCGCACAGGGCCGGAGCACTGGAGCCGGCGAAAGCGTTCCAGATCTGCTCGCCGACGAGGACGGCGCGACGGCCATCCAGCGGGACAAGGCGGCCCATGAGACCGAGGGCGAGCAGGCGGAGTTGATTCAGAGGCAGCTGCAGCGCGGGAATGCGGGCCATGGCACTTTGGAGGGCAGCGGCATCGGTCGAAACGAGGAGCCGGTCCAGCTCCGTCGCCGCCGCAGCATCGCCGTCTTCCAGTTTTTCAAAGAGGACCGCCAGACGCTCCAAATCCAGTGTGGTGCCCTGCTTTGGCTGCGCCACTGCGGGCCTGGCGGCAGTCGAGCGGAGGACTGCCGGTCTCGGGGCGTCTGGCGCGCGTGGTCCCGCTTCTGCGGGAGCGGAGTGTTTCCCCGCAGTCAAGGCGAGCACCGCGACGCTGGCCACCACGGCTGTTCCGAGCCCGACCCAGCCCAGACGGCGAAGCCAGAAACTCCGCGTTCCTGATTTCACCACGGCTGACGGCAAGAACGGTGAGGGCCCGGCATGCAGCCCGGGCCACTCCTGAAGCTGCGCAGCCAGCACCTGTTCCGCCGCCAGTGCACCCAGTGCAGGCCAGACCAGGAGGCGCGCGAGCCGCGCGCGGGCGCGTTCGCAGCGCTTCTGCGCCGCCTCGGGATCGACGCCGAGACGCAGCGCCGTTTCTGCGTTTTTCAGTCCCTCGAAATACCTGAGAAATATGATCTCCCGGTCCTCGCCGGACAGCTGGTCGATGGCGCTGTCCAGCCGGCTCAGGCGCTGGGCGGCGAGCACATCTCCCGGCTCCGGACCGGAGTGCAGCCGGGCAAACTCCCTGACGCGGTGCTGGTGGCGGCGTTCCCGCTTCAGGGCATCCCCGGCCTTCAGCAGGGCGCAGCGGTGAAGCCAGCCCGGCAGCGTGACCGCATCCAGCCTTCCAGCGCGCTCCGAAAGGAGGAGAAAAACATCCTGGGTCACCTCGGCTGCCAGCGCATGACAGCCGAGCCGGCGCATTGCCGTGCCATAGACGAGGCCGGAGTAGCGCCCTTCCAAAATTTGGAAGGCCCCTTCCGATCCCCGCGCAGCATAAGCGCGCAGCAATTCGTGGTCACTCTCGTCCGGCATTCACCCGTACAATGGACGCCGGACGCCGAAACCGACACCTTTTTTCAAAAAACGGCCTCCGAGCAAAAAAGGAAGCCCGGCGGGCTGACCACCGGGCTTCACAAAACCAAACCGAACGGACTTCAGGACCGGTTACCGGCCAAAACGGAGGCTGAATCCGATTCCGGAGCGTCCGCAGCTGTCACCGCGGCTGGAGTAACCGCGATCCGAGTACCCCCGGCCGGAGTAACCGCTCGAATAACCGTGGCTGGAGTAGCTGTCGCGGCAGGGGGGAGGAGCGGGGGTGAAACAAGGGGTGCGCCAGGTGTAGACGGCGTGACCGCAGCGGTCGTAGCCGCCGAAGACGCGGTAGGAGTAGACGGCGCGGCCGCAGGAGTCGTAGCCGGCGAAGCGGCGGTCGTCGTGGTCAGCTTTGGCGGAGGGGGCAACCGCAATCATCAGGGTCACAGCGGCGAGGGAGGCAAGGAGCAGTTTCATGGCAGGAGCAGGTGGGTGTTTTGTTTTGTTTGTTGGTTTGGCAGCGGCGCCAGCAGGCGCTTCACCATTTCCGACGGCCCCGCCCGCAGCTTATTCATTCTTCTTCAAAAAAAATTCAATGCGCCGGATTCGGGAGGTGCTTTGGCGGAAAAGTGATAACTTTCCCCCCGCAGCCCCGTATGGTGCTAGACTGGGGCTCGTCTGCGGAAGAAACCATGCCGGCACTGTTGCGACATCTGGGAAGCGGATACCTCCGCTGGCTCGAGTATCTGGGACAGCTTGCATTGCTGTTCCGGGAGGTGTTCACGTCCATCACCAGGGGCAAAATCCGCCCCCGGCTTTTCGGGCAGCAGCTGGTCGCCATCGGGTTCGGCTCCCAGCTGGTGGTCATCGTGACCGGGGCCTTCGTCGGCGCCGTATTCGGAGCGCAAGTGTACTTCGCCTTCAACGATTACGGCCTGGAAAGCTCCGTGGGCGCGATGGTTTCCCTGGCCATGTGCCGGGAGCTGGGCCCGGCCATCACCGGCCTCATGGTGGCCGGCCGTGTGGGCGCGGCCATGGCGGCGGAGATCGGCACCATGCGGGTGACGGAGCAGGTGGACGCCCTGCGGGCACTGGCGGTGCATCCGGTGGACTACCTCGTGACGCCCCGCGTCTTTGGCATCCTCGTTTCCATGCCCCTGCTCATCGCGGAGGCCATCAGCTTCGGCATGGGCGCCAGCTACGTCATCACCGTGCATCTTTTTAATGTGCCCTCCGCCTTCTACATGCAGCACATGCTGCAGTACACCCACCTGCCGGACATCGCCATCGGCATGATCAAGGGGTTCATCTTCGGCTTTCTCATCGTCATCATCTCCTGCCACCAGGGGCTGAAGGCCGAAAACGGCGCCGTGGGCGTAGGCCGCGGCACCACCCAGGCAGTGGTCCTGTCCTCCCTCGCCATCCTCATCGTCAATTTCTTCCTCACCTTCCTCCTGAACCTGATCTGGCCACTGCACATGTCCCATTGAGCCATGAGCGAAACTGGAAAAAGCGAAATTTTCATCGAAGTGGCCGGGCTCTCGAAGAGCCTGGGCGGCCACGATGTGCTCGCCGGCATGGACCTTTCCATTCGACGCGGAGAGACGCTCGTCATCATCGGGCGCAGCGGCGAGGGAAAGAGCGTCTTCATCAAGCACCTGATCGGGCTCATGGTGCCGGATGCCGGCTCCATCAAGGTGGACGGCCAGGAAATCGTGGGGCTGAAGGAGCGCGAGCTGGCCGCAGCGCGGAAAAAAGTGGGCATCCTCTTTCAAAACGGTGCGCTTTTTGACTCCCTCACCGTGGCGGAAAACGTGGCCTTCCCGCTCATGGAGGAGGGGGAGAAAAAGGCGGACGTCATTGAGACCCGGGTCACCGCCGCACTGGCCAGTGTGGGCATGGATGCGCACCTGGCCAAGATGCCCGTCCACCTGAGCGGCGGCCAGCGCAAGCGCGTCGCCCTCGCCCGCGCCATCGTCACCCACCCGCAGTGCATCCTCTACGACGAGCCGACCGCCGGCCTCGACCCCATCGCCACGGACAGCATTGACCTGCTCATCAAATCAATTCAGGCCAAATACAACGTCACCTCCGTCGTCATCACCCACGACATGAAAAGCGTGCACCAGATCGCCGACCGGATCGTTTTTCTACGTCAGGGACGCGTCTATTTTCTCGGCACCTCCGACGAACTCAAGGCGTCGACCGATCCACTCATTCAGGACTTCATCCACGGGCGCTCAAACGGCGGTGCCTCGGCCGACCTCTAATCCTTCAACACACTCCATGCCATGAATCCCAAAGATAAACGCACCGAACTCCTCGTGGGCCTGTTCGTCTTCTGCGGGCTCGCCCTGCTGGGCGGGCTGGTCCTGCGGTTTAGTAATTTCCGCGAACTCTTCCGCGAAAAATACCGCATCTACGTAACCTTCGAAGACGCCTCCGGCCTGACCAAGGACGCCCCCGTCCGCCTGGGCGGCACCCGCATTGGCGCCGTGGGGGAAAAACCCAAACTGCGCGGGGCCGAGGGTGGCGTGCTCATCTCGCTCGACATCTATTCGGAAAATCCGGTCGCGAAGGGATCCACCTTCCGCATCAAGCAGGACAGCCTGCTCGGTGACGCCTTCGTGTCCGTCACCCGGCCGGAGCAGGCCGCCACCGCCTGGATTTCCGCCGGCGAGACGATGAAGGGCACCGAGGCTGGCGGTCTGGACGACCTGCAGAACGCCGCCAACCAGATCAGCGAAAAGACCCAGCGCGCCCTGGAGGACATCCGGGCAAACTTGAAGGACTTGAACGTCGCCATCAAGAAAATCGATTCCGACGTCCTCTCCGATGAAAACCTCAAGCACCTGCACACCACCCTCACCAGCATCGACACGGCCAGCACGCGGCTGAACGAGAAATTCCTCAGCGAGGAAAACGCGGACTCGCTGAAAAAGTCCCTCGCCAATTTTGCCACCACCAGCGAGACCCTGGCAAAGGAATCCGCCAGGGTGGGCCCTCTGCTGCAAAAGGGGGAGGCCGCCATCAACAAGCTGGGCCCGGCCGTGGACTCGCTAAAGGAAACCAGCGTCGCCTTCCGCAAGGCCGCCGAAAGTGCAGGCAGGACGGTGGGGGAGATCGACCATGGCGACGGGCTGATGACCGCCCTCATTCGCGACCCGCAGCTCAAGGCTGACTTCAAAAATTTGATCATCAACTTGAAAGAACACGGCATTCTCTGGTACAAGGACAAGTCCGCAAGCAGGCCCAACCAGAGCCCCTACGAGCGCCCCAAGCCCCCGGCGGGAAAAAGATAAGGCTCACCCTACGCGCCGGCGGCTTCCAGGCCCATCTCCTGCAGCTTCCGCTGAAGCGTCCGGCGCGAAATTCCGAGCAGTTTGGCCGCCTCCGTGCGGTTGTTCCGCGTCCGCGTCAGCGCCCGGCGGACGTAGGCCAGCTCCATTTTCGCCAGGTCCAGGTCCTCTGCGGCCAGCGTCTCCCCTGCATTTCCCTCCGCCGCGCCGGGCCGACCGGCCGCCTTGGCCTGGGAGATGGCCAGCCGCCGCGGCCCCGTGCCGTTCTGCACAAAATCAGGAAGATTGCGCAGGGTGATCTTCGTCCCATTGCTCATCACCACGCCGTGCTCGATGGCGGACCGCAGCTCCCTCACATTTCCCGGCCACGGGTAGTCAAGCAGACACTGGAGGGCGTCGGTGGAGAGTTCCTTCGCCGGCTTTCCGTTTTCCTTCGCCAGCTCCTTCAGGAAGTGGGCGGAAAGCGGCAGAACGTCCTCCTTTCGCTCCCTCAGCCCCGGCAGCTTCAGCCGTACCACCGCCAGACGGTAGTAGAGATCCTCGCGGAATTTCCCCTCGGCCACCATCTGGTCGAGGTCACGGTTCGTCGCGGCGATCACCCTCACATCCACCTTGATCGGCTTGCTGCTGCCCACGCGCTCGATCGTCCGCTCGCCGAGCACGCGCAGCAGCTTCACCTGCGTGGAGGAGTCGATCTCCCCCAGCTCGTCCAGAACGATGGTCCCTCCATTTGCCTCCTCGAACCGCCCGATCCGCCGCTCGGTGGCCCCGGTGAAGGCCCCGCGCTCGTGGCCAAAAAGCTCGCTCTCCAGCAGCTGGGAATTAAACGCCGCGCAGTGCACGATGACCAGCTTCTCCTTTGGCCGCCCGCTCAGGTTGTGAATGGCGTGAGCCACCAGCTCCTTGCCCGTGCCGCTTTCCCCCTCCACCAGCACCGTCGCACGCGTCGGCGCCACCTGCTCGATCACCTCGAAGAGGTCCTTCATCACCCCCGTGCGCCCGATGATCCGGTCCAGGGAAAACTTGTCCGTCACCTGCTTGCGCAGCGCCGCATTTTCCTGCTCCAGCCCCCGGCTGCGCAGGGCCCGTTTGATGAGGATTTCCAACTCGTCAATGTTCAGCGGCTTTGTGACAAAATGATACGCCCCGCGCTTCATCGCCTCCACCGCATTGTCCACCGATCCATACGCCGTCATCATCAGGCAGACCGGTGGTTTCGGCATCTGGAGCGCGGCATCGATCACCTCCATCCCGTCATCCGCCCCCAGCCGCAAATCCGTCACCATCACGTCGATGTGGTCATTCCTCAGCACTTCCAGCGCCTCAGCCTTGTCCGCCGCCACGTAGACGTCAAACTCGTCCTCCAGCGACAGCCGCAGCCCGTCGCGAGTGTGCTTTTCATCATCAACAATCAATACCGTTGCCTGCATTCGGGCACTTTGGCTCAGCCAGGCCCCATTTTCAATGTGGGAAATTTTGTCACACCCCTTCCATCCATCACGCGCCCCTTAACCGCTAGGGCGGCCCTGATCACCTGGCATCCCAATTCAAGCTTGCCAGCGGCCCGGTTCTCCGGCATCCTGACAGGCTGTGAACCCCGACGAAACGCAATGGATTGTCCTCATTTGTCCGTCCTGCAATGCCCGCCTCAAAGCAGAGTCGGCATCGGCAGGGCAGGTCATGAAGTGCCCTGACTGCGGCGGCCTGATGGGATCAAGTGAAGGGGATCAGGACCTGCCGGAGGTGGAGGTGCCCATCCCGTCCCTGCGTCGCGGATTTTCCGTCCTCCCGGATGAGCGCCAGATCGATCCGACGCCCAAGTCCGTGCGGGCCCACCTCAATGAAGACTGGGCGCTCAAGCCCCTGACGCCGAGGAAACTGGATTTTGCCGACCAGCTCAAGGCCACGACCGACGACAGCATGAAAGTGGACCGGGAAGTCGAGGCCGAAAGGCACCGTGCCCTGATCGCCGCGCGCGAACCAGTCTGGCTGGGGCGGTCCTCAGATCTGGAAATGGAGGAGGCCGCCGTTCCCCAGTCACCCCTTTTCCGCGTGCTCACCGTCGGTCTGGCCGGCATCCTCGCCTTCCTCGTGCTCTCCTGGGGCTACAAAATCCTGAATGCGAAAAACCCCGAGCGCCTGCGCGCCCTCGCCGACCGGATGAACGGCCTGGTGGGGCGGGACGTGGTCATGTTCCCCGTGCTGGAGCAGGACACCTACCTGGAGGCCATGGCCGTCCTGAAAGGCTACTTCAAGGCCACCACGGTGGAGGAACTCCTCCCCTACGTCCGTGACCGCGAGCGCACTGAGCCGCTCATCCGTGAATACTACAAAACCCGCCCCCTTACTCCGGTGGAGATCGTCCAGCTCCCGCCGAGGTCCGACCTCATCGCGTTTGAAACCTTCATGGGCGGACTCGCCGACACGAAGGGAGGCAACACCACCTCCTTTCTCATCGAGCACACGGACAAGGGCTACAAGTGCGACTGGGAGTCCATGATCGGCTACTGCGAGGTGCCATGGGAAAAGCTGGCCGAGGTCCGCCCGACCAAGCCCACCCTGATGCGGGTGAAGGCAACCCAGGAAAACTACTACAACTACGACTACACCGACACGACCATCTGGCGGTGCTTCAAGCTCGACTCCGACGACGGAGAGCACTACCTCTACGGTTACGCCAAGCGCGATCGGGGTTCCCTCATGGAGAACCGCACCCGGCTGGAGCCCCACCCGGCCTGCATGGTCCGCATCCGCTATTCCGAGGCCGCCGCCGCCTCGGGCAAGCACCTGGAGCAGGTAGAAATCACCGAGTACGTCGGCGATGGATGGCTCCTGAAAAAGACTTCCGATCAAGGCCTCGTGCCGGCCGCGATCCCCACGCCGGACAGACTGCTGGGAAATTAAACACCCCGCGCGGGCTCAGTCCTGCACTGCGCGCACCTTGACGAACCACCGGGGCGTCCCCGCAGCCAGCGGCGCGGCTGACTGGAGCGTGGCCCATTCACTCACTCCATCACCCGCAGGCACCGGCGTTCCCGTTTGCACCGTCGCGATCCCGCTCCACGTATCGATCCTCAGGTCCGTGGTGACGTCCAGCATCCACCGGATGCCGCGCGATGCCGCGTCGATCCTGCGGCGCAGGGTGACAGTGAAATAAGTGCCGCCCACACCCGCCACGGGGCTGATCTGGAAGGGCGATCCCGCCGCCTCCGCCGCCAGCGGATTCGTCCCGCTCACGCACTCGAGGAAATTGTCCAGCCCGTCCGCGTCGGGATCATCCCTCTCGCCCGCCACCCCGTTCGCCGCCAGCTGGGCGGGGGTGAACTGCCCCGCAGCCCAGAGCGGGTAGAGCGCCGGCAGCCACCGCGCCTCATCCAGCCACGCCTGCGGGTTTGCCCCAGCCACTGGCCTCGCCACCTGCCACGACAGCGCGTGCCAGCCCGGGGAGACACGCACGCTCACCGTCTGCCACGCCGCCACCTGCCCCGGCGTCCTCGTCGCCGCCTGCCCGGCCCAGGCATCCATGAAAACAGGCCCCGCAGTCGCATCGCTCAGCGCGCTCTGCCTCCAGCGGAACCTCAGCGTTCCGGGCCCGGTCACTCCGGTGCTCAGCAGCGACGCCGCCCCGGCAGCCAGCGCTGGCGAGCGGGCCGAATCCACCCCGTCAAAAGTCACCGCCGAGTCCATCACCCAGGCCCCTCCCGTGGCAGCCCACGGAATCCCCGGAGCCTCGAGCGCCGCTGCCACCGCAGAGTCGAAGGCAGCCGCCACAGCCAGCGTGGCGGCGCTCGTCGTCGCATTGCCCCCGGCATTGGAAACAACCACGTCATAGCTGCCGGCGTCCCCGGCTGCTGGGGAGGCAAAATTCAAAACCGCACTGTCGGGCGCGCCGGCCAGAGGGGTGCCTCCCTTTCGCCAGGAAAAATGCAGAGGCTCCGCTCCGCTGGCGATCACCTGAAGCACCGTCGGCAGCCCCACCGTTCCGGCGAAGGAACGCGGCCCCTGCACCACCACCGGGGGACCGCTGGCCGTGGAGAGCACCGCCACCTGGTCAATCCACCCCTGCGGAGCCACCGCACCCGCCGGAGGAACCGCCGCCCGCCTCAGCTGCCACTGCACCGTGTGTCCACCCGGCGGCACCGCCAGCTTCGCCGTTTCCCAGTCCGTCCGCCCCAGCAGCGCCAGCCGCTCCGCACCGTCCACCAGCACGCGGAAGTCATCCCCATCGCCCGGCGCGTCCAGCTTCCAGCCGAAGGTCAGCACCGCCGGTCCGGAAAGCTGGGTCGTCAGCGCTGCCAGCCCGCCAGCGCTCAGGGCCGGGGCCGCCACCGCAGACGTGCCGTCCTGCGTTTCCGTCGTCTCCACCTGCCAGGTCCCGCCCGTCGTCGTCACGAGCACGGATGGAGCATTCAGCGCGGCGGAGAGCTGGTCCTCGTGGGACAGGGTGATCGTTATCGTCAGATTTCCCGAGCCCGTGCCCAGCCCGTTTGTGGCGGAGACAGGGACGGCAAACACCCCGGGCACCAGCGGCTGGCCGGAGATCTCGCCCGTCGCCGCGTTAAGAGCCAGCCCTGCCGGCAGCCCGGACGCCGTGAATGACGTGGGCGACTGCGTTGCCGGGATGAACCACCGAAAACCTCGATGCGTCTCCCCCGCCGCCACAAACGGCCCGCCCACCACAGGAGCGCCCGCAGGAGGCACTGCCGTTCCGAAAATTTTCACGTCCACCTGCTCCAGCGTGCCGGCACTTCCAGCCTCCGCGTCCTTGATTTCCACCCGCCACCGCCCGGCCGCCAGCTCCCCCCAGTGGTGGACGGAGGTCATCGTCCAGTCAAACCCCGCCGCAATGCTCAGGTTGGCCGGCATCATCCGGCTCACGGTGCCGGACGGGCTGATCAGCCTCACATCCAGCTGGCCCCGTCGCGGGTGGGCCGCCTTCACACGCAGGGTCACCCGCTCCGCGCGCAGCTGCTGGTTGGCGGAAATAAAAACATCCTGCACCAGCGCGGCGCCCGTCCCGTCAGGGATCGCCCGCGCCAGCCCGGTCTCGCTGCCATTCGCGTATTGCAGCGTGCCAAGGTTCGTCCAGGACCCCGCCATCGTGCAGGCCGCCCCGGCATTCACCATCCCGGCCCCGAACTGGTGGTTGAAGGAAAACCCCGCCGCATTCATCACCCAGTCCGCATCCCCGGGCTGCACCTTGCGCGACGTCCGCACCAGGATTTCATGCACATCGCGCCAGCCCAGTGCCGGGTTTGCATCCAGCATCAGCGCCACCACGCCGGCCACGATCGGGCACGAGGCCGAGGTCCCGTCAAAGTTCAGCGTCTGGCCCAGATCCGCATAGTTGAAGGACCACAGCAGCCCATCATTCCGCCCGGCCGTTCCGGTCAGATCTGTGGTGGTGATCCCCCGGTTTTCTCCTCCCGATGGCGCCACCACCAGCACATTCGCCCCCGTCTGGCTGTAGTAGGTCAGCCCGCCCAGGTCACCCACCGCACCCACACAGATCCCGTAGGGCGAGTTCGCATAGCCGTTGATGTTCGCATCCCGCCCCGCCTGCCGCCCGTTGCCGGAGGACCAGACAAAGACCGTCCCCTTTCCTCCCCGGCCCGTCGCCGCGGCCTGCGCCAGCGCCGCCTCGCCCAGCACTCCCGGCCCGTCAAACTCCCCACCGATGATGCCCCAGCTGTTCGATTTCACCGCGATGGCATCATTCCGCCAGCCGAAGCACTGCGCCTCGTCAAATTCATCAAAAGGAGCCGCGATCAGCCGCAGCCCCGTCATCCGGCACTCCGGCGCCACGCCGCACCCGCCGATCCCGTTGTTGGCCCGGGCGCCCACCAGACCCGCGCAGCAGGTGCCGTGGTAGTCATTGGGAATGTGGGCATCCGGGTTGCTGTCATGGTCGTTAAAATCATACCCGAGGGATGTCTCGTAGCCGGCCGCCAGGTCCGGATGCGCCACCTGCACCCCCTGGTCGATGATCGCCACCATCACGTTTCCGCCCCGGTAGTTGTTCCAAGCCGGAAGCACGTTCACATCCACCCCCGTCACCGAGCCGAACTGCCCCGTGTTGTGCAGGTGCCACTGATACCCCGGCCGCGCTGCCGAATACGCATACAGCGGGTCCGTCGGCACCCAGTTCACCTCGCGGGCCCGCCTGGGCAAAACTCTCGCCTCCTTGCACTGCCCGTCCGCCTTCCACCGGGCCAGCACCGCCTGCACCGCCGCCTCATTTCCCGCCACCGTCAGCACCCACGGCGCCGGGTGGCCGGTTGCCCGAAACCCCTCGGGAAAAAGCCCCCCCGCATCCACCGGCGCCTCCGCCATCCCCAGCACCGCTCCGTTCAGCCCGGCCAGCCGGTTCCCACCGCCCTGGGCGAACTGTGCCACCAGTGCGCCCGACGGCGCCTCCACCGCCACATGCACCACCGGCTGAACATCCCGCGGCGCAGCCCGGCCCGCCGCGCAGCCCGCCATCAGCACGCACACCACACCCCACAGCCCCCGCACCCGGAGGGCACCGGCACCGGGGGAGAGTGGAAAAGCACGTTTGAGGAGTGGGGGTTCTTGCTCTTCAGACACGGGCCGAATATCGCACGGAACCAGCCCCCCATCAAAGCAAATGCGCCCCGCAGCGGCGGCTACCGCTGGAACGACTTCGCAAAGTCATCCGCACCGGCCACCCGCTTCGTGATCTGCTTCTTCTTGAAGGTGCTCGTCTCGCCTTTCTCCGTCAGCAGCTTCTCGTAGTGGGCTGCGTCCATCGGCAGGTCGATGGTCCGGCCCAGCCATGTGCTCAGCAGCGCCGCGTTGGCGATCTCGATGCTGTTCACCCCTTCGTGAGCCGGGGAAATCAGCGTGGCCCCGTCCAGGATGGCGTCCACGAAGTTTTGCAGGATTTCCAGGTGCCCGCCGCCGGCTCCGGCGATGGGGATCTCCACCTTCCACATCTCGGGCTGGGCGAACGCGGCTTCCACATTTTCAGAGAAATCCCTCACCCCCCGCGTGCTGCGCTGCCAGGTGATCTTCCCCGTCTCCACCGTCAGGTGACCGCGCTCGCACGCAACTTCCAGCCGGTTGCGCCCCGGTGCCTCGCCCGTGCTGGCAATGATGGTCGCGTGCTTCCCGTCCTTCCACCGGCAGTAGACGGTCACGTCGTCCTCCACCTCGATCTGGTGGTAGCGGCCGAACTGGCAGAACCCGGTGATCTGGTCCGGCATGCCGAAGAGCCACTGGAAGATGTCCAGATTGTGCGGGCACTGGTTGAGCAGCACCCCGCCGCCCTCACCCTTCCACGTCGCCCGCCAGCCGCCGGATGCGTAGTAGTACTCCGTGCGGAACCAGCTCGTCGTGTCCCACAGGATCCGGCGCACCGGCCCGGTCTCCCCGCTCTCGATCAGCTGCTTCAGCGTCTTGTAGTGCGGATCGGTCCGCACGTTGAACATCGCCGCGAAAATCTTCGACTTGTCCGTGTGCGCCGCCACCAGACGCTCGGCGTCCGCTTTGTGCACGCCCACCGGTTTCTCCACCAGCACGTGCAGGCCGGCCTTCAGCGCCTCCACGCCGATGGGCGCGTGGCTCGGATGCGGCGTGCAGATAAGAATGGCATCGATGTCCCCGGAGTGGATCATCTGGTTCACGTCGTTGAAACGGCTCTCCCCCTCCCGCGCCGGGATGCTGTCCAGGCTGGGCGGCATGTCACAAATAGCGGTGACTTTCAGGCGCTTCACCTTCCCGTCCATGATGTTCATGCGGTGGGTGCGCCCCATGTTGCCGAGGCCGACGATTCCGATTCTGACGTGTTCCATAAGGCCGTGAGCGTGGAAGCGGCTTCCGCCGTTGTCAAACCGCTAAAGAGGGGGCTCCCGCTCCCGTCACCTTTCTCCGCCCCCACCAGTACGCCAGGCCCAGAGGCAGCGCCGCCGCGAAGCTCAGCACGTGCGCCAGCACGTCCGTCCGCAGGTCGTCCGTGATGCCGAAGAGCCCCAGCAGGGAGACCGCCCCCAGGATCGGAGCAAAGAGCGGCCGGTAGCGGTCCAGCCCGCGCCGCCTGGGCGCATGCCACAGGGCGTGAGCCAGCAGCAGCCCCGGCATGGCAAAGACCGCGCTCGATGCGCCAAGGCTGCGGCTCGCCTCCGGCCAGAAAATTCCCGCCGTCCCCAGGTTTCCCAGCGCCGCAGAGACCAGCACCAGCCCCCACCCCACCCAGGCCCCGTAGCCCCGGCTCACCCAGGGGGCAAAAATCAGCCCGAAAATGACATTTCCCGCCAGGTGCGCCGCATCGCCGTGCATGAGCACCGCCGTGAAAATCCGCCACCACTCCCCTTCGCTGAAAATCTTCACCCCGTCCCGGATCCATGCCCCCTCCAGCCCCAGGTCCGTCGACTTCTGGAGGTAAAAGACCGCCAGCAGCACCACCACGTAGAGCACCAGCCCGGGCATGCCCCGGCCGTAGTCCTGCACCGCCGGGGCCGGCGGCAGCGCCCGATCCTCCTTTACCTCCTCGTCGTACAGCGCCAGCTGGCGCCTCACCTCCGCCTCCTGCCCCTCCCGCACCAGCAGCCCGTAGCCCCCCTCATGCTCGGTGATCCAGTAGTTCAGCCCCATGGCCAGGATCGCCAGCCCGCGCTCGCGGGCCAGCGCCCGCGTCGCGTAGACCGCCGCCACTGTCAGACCGCCCTGCGGACCATTGATCACATTTTCCATGCTTTTTGCTGTTTTAATTCAACCTTGACACTTTGGCACTTGCCTTCCCGATGGGACGGTATTTATTCGGGATCTCCCCCATCTACGAATGCAGGTACCCAAACCCACCTACGGCATCAGCCGCATTGATCAACCCTCCAGGCGCAGCCATGGATGGTTTGTCCGGATCTCCAGCAAAGGCGTCCTCTTCTCCAAGTTTTTTTCCGACAAATCCCACGGCGGAAAAGCAGCGGCCCTCGTCCTGGCCCGGAAACACCGGGACGCCCTGTTCAAAAGAATGCCCAAGGAACGCATCGAGGCGGCCTTCCGGCGGCGGAAAAAAATCAAAAAGAGCGGCACTACCGGCGTGACCCACGTCCTCGTGACCAGCGATGCCGGAAAGCGCTACGAATACTGGCAGGCCGCCTGGAGGGACGAAGCCGGCCGCCGCCGCACCACGAAGTACTCCGTCCTCATCCACGGAAACGACGGCGCCCTCGCCCTGGCCCGCAAGCACCTGAAGCCCCCGGCAGAAAAAGCGCCAAAAAAAGCCGCCCCGGCCAAAAAACCCGCCCGCAGCCGGTCGCAATGAACGGAAATCCACCACGCCACCCCAGGACTGCCCCTCATTGACGCGCCGCCGCCGGCTCCTAAGATCGCGGGCATGAAGCCCCGCTCCTTCCTGCCAGCCCTCCTTCTCGCCTTCGCGCCCGTGTTTTCCGCACAGGCCGACCCGTTCGCGGAACTCGTCCGCCCCACGGACCCGCGCACACCGCAGGAGGAGCTGGCCGGGTTTCACGTGCCTCCGGGTTTCCACGCCCAGCTGGTGGCCAGCGAGCCTGTGGTGCACAAGCCGATGAACCTCGCCTTCGACGCGAAGGGCCGCCTCTGGTGCACCTCCAGCGGCGAGTACCCTTGGGCCGTGCCCAGGGAAAAATGGAAGACACCCGAGGGCCTGCTGGAGTCGTCCCGGGACAAAATCCTAATCATGGAGGACACCAACGGCGACGGCCTGCCGGAGAAGACCACCGTCTTTGCCGACAACCTGAACGTCCCCACCGGCGTCCTGCCGTACGGCAAAGGCTGCATCGCCTGGAGCATCCCGAACCTCTGGTACTTCGAGGACACGGATGGCGACGGCTGCTGTGACAAGCGCACCGTGCTCTTCGGCCCGCTGGGGTTTGAAAAAGACACGCACGGCATGGTCTCCTCCCTCCGCCTCGCGCCGGACGGCTGGGTCTACGCCACGCACGGGTTCAGCAACGTCACCCACCTGGAGGTCCTGCCCCAGCACAGAAAAACCCCGCGCACCAAGCCCACGCCGAACGCACAAAACACCGGTCTCGGCCCCGACGCACTCGACTGGGGAAATTCGCTCGACCTCCAGTCTGGAAATGTCTTTCGCTTCCGCCCGGACGGTTCCGCAGTGGAGATCTGGGGCTGGGGCCAGGTGAATCCCTTCGGCCTCACCTGGGATGCGGCGGGGAACCTCTACAGCGCCGACTGCCACTCAAATCCCCTCACCCAGCTCATTCGCGGGGCCTTCTACCCCAGCTTTGGCAAGCCGCACGACGGCCTCGGCTTCGGCCCCGTCCTCTGCGAGCACGCCCACGGCTCCACCGGCATCTGCGGCCCGCTCTACATCGACGGCGGCGTCTGGGGGCCGGAGTGGGACAATCACATGCTCGTGTGCAACCCCGTCACCTCCCGCGTCAACCACGACACCATCACCTTCACCGGCTCCACGCCGAGGGCCAACGAGCAGCCCGACTTCATCGTGCACGACGACGCGTGGTTCCGCCCCGTGGACCTGCGCCTCGCCCCGGACGGCTCGCTCTACATCGCCGACTCGTACAATAAAATCATCGGTCACTACGAGGTGCCGCTCACCCACCCCGGGCGCGACCGGGATCGCGGCCGCCTCTGGCGCATCGTGAAGGACGGCGCGAAGCCTGTGCCCGCAGGCACCGGCCGGCGCGACATCGCCGGTCCCGTCACGGCGGATTCCCTGCGCGCCCTCTCGGGCAAACCCGGCGAACTCCGCCTGCTGCTGGAGGCCGTCACGGGCCAGCCGGACGCCTCCCTCGCCGCGCCGGTCCGGGAAATCATGGACGCCGCCACCGGCAAGGACGCCTCCCTCGCCCACACCGCCCGCATCGCCCTGCGCGCCTGTCTGTTCAATCCCGGAGCCCTCGCCAGCCTCGGCCAGTCGGGCAACAGCGCGTCCCTGGCCGCCGTCGTGCGGACCATGGATTCCACTGACTCCGCCGCGTGGCTCCTGGATTTCTACGGAAAAAACACCGCCCCCGCCGGCGAGCTGGCCGCCACCCTCACCAGCCTCGCCCGGCACCTGCCCACCGACCGGGAGGCCGACATCATCGCCCTCGCCCGGAAGCAGGCAGGAGGCGGGCCGGACGCAGAGCTGTCCCTCCTGGAGGCCGTGCGCACCGGCCTCGCCCAGCGCGGCGGGGAACCCGGAGCCGCCGCCCGCGACTGGGCCGGCCAGATCGCACAGCGCCTGATCGCCGCCGTCAGTGGCAGTGAAGAGGCCGGCTGGACCGTCATCCCCGCGCCACCCACGCCGCAGGCCTGGGCCAGGCAGGAACGCGCGTGCACGGATGGAAAAAAAACCGCCCTCATTTCCAGCTTTGGCACCAGTGGCGAGACCTACACCGGCACCCTCCGTTCCCGCGCCTTCCCCATGCCGGAGAAGCTCCGCTTCTTCCTCTGCGGCCACCGCGGCCCGCCGGACCAGCCCGAGCACAAGAAAAACTTTGCCCGCCTCATCGATGCCGCCACCGGCGCCGAGCTGGCCCGCGCCTACCCGCCGCGCAACGACACCGCCGGCCCCGTCGAGTGGAGCGCCACTCCCGGCCGCCAGGTGCGCATGGAGCTGGTCGATGGTGACAACGGCGCCGCCTACGCGTGGCTGGCCGCCGGACGCTTCGAGCCCGCCGGTTTGGACGGTCCGGGCGAGCTGATGAACTCCCGCGACGGCATGGCCCACGCACTGGCGCGGCTGGCGCAGAATTTCCGCCTCGCCGACCTCGCCTCCGGTCTGGAGACACTGGCGAAACCAGACGCCGTCTCCCCCGCCGCCCGCGCCGCGGTGAACACCGCCCTCGCCAGCCTCGCCACAGATCCCCTCCAGGCCGCCTGGCTCGCCTTCCGCGCGGCCCAGCCCGCCTCTGCCCCCGCCGGGCCGGCCACGGATGAATCCCTCGCCGCCGTTTTCAAAACCGCCCCCACCAGCGTCCAGGCCGCCCTCGCCGACGCCCTGGTCGCCCACCCGCAGACCGCCCAGCGGCTCGTGGACCTGGTGAAATCAGGCAAGGCCCCCGCCCGCCTCCTCACCCAGCCCGCCCTGCGCCAGAAGCTCGACGCTCAGAAAATCACCGGCATCGACGCCCTCACCCGCGACCTTCCCCCCGCCAGCGCCGAGGCCGATGCCCTCATCGCCGCCCGCATCGCCCACTTCGCCACTGCGGCCAGGGACCTTGAGGCCGGCAAGCGCGTCTTCACCACCCACTGCGTCCTCTGCCACCAGATCGGCGGCGTGGGCAACATCGTCGGCCCCCAGCTCGACGGCGCCGGCAACCGCGGCCTGGAGCGCCTCTGCGAGGACATCCTCGACCCCAACCGCGCCGTCGATCCCGCCTTCCACCTCCACATGGTCAAACTCAAAGACGGCAGCCTCATCCCCGGCCTCGTCCGCCGTGAAGAGGGCGCCACCCTCGTCCTCGCCGACGCCACCGGCAAAGAAAACGCCGTCGCCAAAGCGAACATCGAGTCCAACACCACCACCCCCCTCAGCCTCATGCCCCCCAGCTTCGGCCAAGCCATCCCCGAAGCCGACTTCCACCACCTCATGGCCTGGCTGCTGAGCCAGAGTCAGAAGAAGTGATACCATTTTCAAAGTTTTTTGCGGTAAAACGCTTAAGGAACGCGCCAGACCCATGCCCCCTTGCACCGCCTTGCCCTGCCCGGGTTGTTTGTCAACGCCGAGGGCGTTGCGACCTCCAGCCCAGGGTTGCTCCGAGGCACGAGGAGCTACCCTGGGTCGCCTCCGCCGCACCGGGAACGCCACAGGTGTTCCGGCCACCGTCTCTTGGTTTTCCCTTTGAAGGCGGAGAGGGAGTCGGGGCCGTTGGGTCCGGGGGCCTGAACCGCGATGCGGTTCCCGGAATTGGGGTCCGTTTCCTGGGGTGGCCTTCGTGGCCTCAGGCAACCCCAGGCTGGAGGGCTCAACGCCTGTGGCGTAAAATCAGAACCTGTCGCCGATTTCGCCCCCTGGTTTTACCTCAATGACCCTGGAAACGGTATGACCTCACATGAACGCCGCTGACAGGGTGAGTTGAAGTACCTGCTGGCTGCTGAGCGAAAATCTTTTTGCCGCGAACCAGCCGTGCCGATACCCTTGGGACATGAACTACCAGCACCTCATCACAGTTGAGCCCGGCAAGCGCAGCGGCAAGCCGTGCATTCGCGGGATGCGAATCACCGTGCACGATGTGCTGGAGCACCTCGCGTCCGGCATGACGGAGGACGAGATTCTGGCTGATTTCTCCGAACTGACCCGGGAGGACCTCCGCGCGTGCCTGTGTTTCGCCGCCGACCGCGAACACAAGCTTTTTACGGCAACCGCATAAAACTGCCCCTCGACGAGATCAAGGTTCGATTCCGATCAGGACTCCAGCATCCTGGTCCTCGGGCTGGCGGATCTCGAATAGCCCACTGCACCAAGCGCGCCTGTCGGGTCTTTGAGAGACGCGGAGTGCCAGCATCGTTCGACTTTTTCCCCGCCACCCCGCGCGGCACTTGAGGCAAAGTCTGAAAAATCGCGTAGACTGCCGGCCACCCCCGCCTTCCCACCCATTTTTCCCCAGATGAACACCCTCCGACTCATCCTCATTCTCTCCCTGCTCGCTGCTGGTCTGCTGCTCGCGTGGCGGTCGCCATGGAAGGCGGTCGCCAGCCTGAATGGCGTGGTCTACGTGACCGAACTGGCAGACGCCCCGCTCTGGGCGCCACCGGCGAAGCCGCCGCTCAGCGAATTCAAAGGCAAAATCTCCCCGCACATCGACAAGCGCAGTGTCGAGCTGGAAATCCTGCCCGACCGGGAGACGATGTACTGGCGTTTCGCCGCCGTCATAGTCGCCCTGATCTTTCTCTACGGCACCATCGGCATGATCATCGATACGAAGCCCGTCTCCACGGATGCCGCCTACTGTTTTGCCCTGACGCTCGGCTTTCTGGGAGGCTCCCTGCTCTGCCTGCTGCTGGGCCGGGTGACGGACCAGGCGTCCTTCGGTTACCTCAATCTCTTCTGGGCTGGCGGCATGCTCCTCGCCTTCATTCTAATGTGGAAATCCCGGCGGCGCATCGATTTTTCCGCCTCCGGCAAACCTGCCCGCCCCACGTCATGAAACGCGCCCTCTGCTGGCTGCCCGTAGTGGCGGCGGTCGTGACCGGCTGCTCCCGGGAGGCTGCCGTGCCGGTGAAATCCAGCGCACCACCTCCCGCAGCCGGTCCGGTAAAAGTCACTGCCGTGCAGCGGCACGCGGAGGCTGGCCACATCCTGCTTGAGATCACCTTTTCCGCAGAAAACCCGGGCGCGGCAGTGGTCGAAATCGCCTCCCCCGCCGTTCGCCTGCTCGCTGCGGACGGGCGGGAAATCCCCCACTTTTTCGCCCCCGGCCGGTTTCACCCCGCTCTGGCAGCGAAGGCAGCGACCCAGAGCCAGGCCGACTTTTGGGCCGAAGAATCCCAAGCCGGCGGCGCCCTCAATCTGGAAGTGCTGGGCACGCGCGTCCCGGTGAAGTGAGCCGCAGCACTCCGCCCCCGCCTACTCGAAGTGCAGCCGCCCGATGTCGTGACGGCGCTGGCGTCCGGGGAAGGTGATCTTCTCCGCCTCCACGTTCGCTTTTTCCAGAGCGGCGGTGCGCGTGTCTCCCTGCGCCACGACAGCGAGGACCCGGCCACCGGCAGTCTCGAAGCAGCCGGCGTCATTTTTCCTCGTGCCGCAGTGGTAGACACGCGCGCCCTCCACGGCGTCCAGACCCGAGATGGCATCCCCGGAACGCGACGTGGCCGGGTAGCCGGCGCTGGCGAGGATGAGGCAGATGGACCAGCCGGGGTTGAAATCGAGCAGCTCCGGCTTCAGTTCGCCAGTGGCTCCGGCGTAGACGTACTGGGCGAAGTCCCCGCGAACGAGAGGCATGACGGCCTCGCACTCCGGATCGCCGAAGCGGCAGTTGAACTCCAGCATCCGCGGGCCGGTGGGGGTGAGCATGAGGCCGAAGTACAGGAAGCCGCGGTAGGGCAGCCCGTCCCGGATGAGCCCGGCCACGGTGGGGCGGACCATTTTTTCCTCGATCTCGGCCAGCAGCTCTGCGGAAATGAGCGAGCGGGAGGCCACCGCGCCCATGCCCCCGGTGTTCGGGCCCCGGTCGCCGTCGTGGATGCGCTTGTAGTCCCGCGCCGGGCAGAGGATGTGGTACTGGTCGTCCACGATGGAGACAAAGATGGAAACCTCCGGGCCGGTCATGCACTCCTCGATGACGACGCGCCCCGGGCCGAACTGGCGGCGGATCATCACGGCGTCGAGAAACTCCTCCGCCTCGGCCGGCGTCTGGCAGACGGCCACGCCCTTGCCTGCGGCCAGTCCGTCGAACTTCAGCACGACGGGATACTCCTCGATAGCCTCGCGTGCCTCGCCAAAAGTTTCCGCCACGGTATAGGCGGCGGTGGGGATGTTGTGGCGGACGAGGAATTCCTTGGCGAACTCCTTGCTCGCCTCCAGCTGGGCGGACTCCTTGGGCGGCCCCCAGCACGGCAGGCCGATGCGGGCGCACTCGTTGGCCAGCCCGTCCCCGGTGACGAGGTAGCTCTCCTCCCCGGCCACGCAGAGGTCTATTTTTTCCCTCTGCATGAAGGCGATGAGCGTGGGCAGGTCCGCAGCGTCCGTCCTCCGGGCAAGCGTGAAGATGGCCTCGCTGCCGGGAAAGCTGTACAGCTCCGGCTTCGAGGGGGATTCATTCAGAGCGGTAAGCAGCGCGTGTTCGCGCCCGCCTTTGCCAACGACGAGTATTTTCATCCGTAAAAAGAGAACGCCACCCAGGCGAGGATGGGGGGGAGGGCAAGGCAAAGTTGCCCGGACCGGAGGCAGGAGGCAGTCCCTGGGCTGGCCCCGGAAGAGGGTTGGTTTTTGGAATGAGGCCGCCGGGTTCATGAAACCTCGTTTTCAAAAGCGGACACTCCACCATCTCACCTCCATCCCGGTGGGATGGGCCATGAATAGCCGGGGGTCGC
>JANOAS010000388.1:0-47230 GCA_031411255.1 bacterium | reverse complement strand
GAACTCGGTGGCCAAAACAACGAGTGTGTCTTTGAGCATGCCACGGTCATGCAGATCGTTGACGAGGGTTGCGAGCGCTTTGTCGAGTTGCGTGCAGAGGTCTGGCGTAGCGGTGAAATTGCCGGAGTGCGTGTCCCAGCCATGCAGGCTGACTTCGATAAAACGCACGCCGCGCTCGACGAGTCGGCGCGCCAGCAGGCAGCCCTGACCGAAAGCCTCCTTGCCATAAGCATCGCGCAGCGACTGCTTTTCCTGAGTGAGGTCAAAGGCCACGGTGTCCGCGCTCGCCATCATGCGATACGCGCCATCGTATGCGCCGGTGTGTGCCGCGACATTCCGTTGTTTGCCGAACTTTTGCAGGAAAGCCGCGTCCAAATCCGCCGCCATCCTCATGCGCGCACCGTGCTCTTCTTTGCTCATGCCCTTCTGCAACTCGATGTCCTTCCAACCGTTCTCCGGATTGTTCACGAACAACGGCGCCAGCTCCGGCGAGAAGAAGCCCGCGCCCGGATGCCGGCTCGCATTGCCCACATATACCGAGCCCGGCAACGTCGGATTGCCCGGCCCACGGAAGTGCTGCAACCACGCGCCCATGGACGGATGATTGATCGTGCCACGCATCTGGTAGCTCGTGTGCATCATGTAGTTGCCCTGCTCGTGCGCGCCCTGCGTGGAGGTGAGCGAGCGCACGAGCGTGCCGTGATGCATCACTTTCGCCGTCTGCGGCAAATACTCACCAAGGAGGATGCCATCCGCACTGGTCTTGATCGTCTTCGTGGGCCCCATCACGTCGCCATTTTTTGGGTCCAGTGTATCGACGTGGCTCATGCCGCCGTCCATGTAGAGGTAGATTACATGCTTCGCCTTACCACCTTTTGTCGCATCGGCAGCGAGCGCGTTGCGTGAGAGGAAGTTCGACAGCAAACCAACGCCGAGCATGCTCTTCGCGGTGTGCGCGATGAAGCGACGGCGGGTGAGTTCGTCGGAACGGAGGAGCGCGTGTTGGTAGTGTTTCATGGAAGAGCTTCTGGGAATGATTTGGCTGTTGGGGATTGATCAAGGGTGGGCTTCACTTCTTCTCAGGCGCGTTGGAGATCACGAGCGAGCCATCATCGAAGCAAACGCTGCCTGCCTTCTGCGTGCCGGCAGCGAGCATCAGTTGCACCTCGACGAATCGCGTGCCCTGTGGTGCCTGCGCGGCAAGTTGCACGGGAACGTAGACATTTGCAGGCTCGCCCTGATGCAGGAAGTGTCGCGTCGAGCAGGCAAACTCGCGCCCCTCGGCATTGAGGAACGCCATCTTCAGCACTGCGCACTGCTTTGGTGAAATCGGATCGTCCGGGGGCGACTTCGCCCACACGGAAGCCTGCACCACCTTGCCGGAAATGTCGTCGGTCTCGACGCGCTGCTTCACCAGCGGATAGTGCTTTTCCATCGCGCGCACCCGCATCGACGCGCCGGATCGACCGAGCGATGCGGCCTGCTCCAGACAATCATCCGTGCCGCGCCAGAACGCAGATGGCAGCGTCTTCTCAAAGCCCGGATCAAGCAGCCGGTTCTGCCCTGCGGCATCGCTCGCAGCATGAGAGGGCACAGACTCACGCGTCAGTGCTGCGGTCTCATAGGTGGTCAGCGGCTTTAGGCGCAGCACCTGACTTCCCTTAACATCCATGACCTCGCCCGCAGTGAGCACGCCCGCATTATGCGACATCACCTGCACCTTCCCGCTCAACACCGCCACGCGCGTGCTCTCATCCGCGCGGGCCTCCACGGAGAACTCGGTTCCGAGATCCACCACCTTCGTTTGCGGAGTGACCACTGCGATACGCGATTCCGGCGTCGGGCATTTGCAAAACACACGTCCCTCATCCACGAACACCGTCTTCCGCTCCGCGAACCTCACGCTCGCTGGACCATTGAGCACCACGGTCGCGCCATCGAGCAACTGAAACTCCGCATGACCGGACTCCAAACGCAGGGCAGTCGGAACGCGCTCACCGCTGCTCAGGGCAAGCTCCACATTCGGGTCCGACCAGCGCGCATTGGTCGTCACCATCATCGTGGCGAAAGATCGCTCGTGGTCATGCGACGATTCGAAGTTCAGCCAGGCACCCAACGCAACGACAACGACCAGCGCGGCCGCTGCGCTCAGGGGGCGCCATTGAAACCACCGATGAGTTCTTGGAATCGTCGCCAAAGCCTTACCAGTCACCACCCGCAGCGATGCGCCCTGCATCGTGTGCTCCAGCAGACTGTGGATGGATGCGGTCTCCCAATAGCGGGCGCGGGCTTCCGCGGATTGCTCCAGCAGGGCGCTGAACCGTGCGGCGTCGGGCTCGCTGAGACGGCCTTCGAGGCAATCTTCGATAAGGGCATCGAGTTCGTTCGGTTTCATTTTATGAGGCGTTCTTGACTTCGGAGGACACGCAGTCGCGAAGGAAAGCGCGGGCTTTGGAAAGGGCCACGCGCACGGCAGTGGAGGTCATGCCGAGACCATCGGCCATCTCTTCGGAGTCCTGCCGACCCGTGTAGCGTCGCCACAGCAGGTCGCGGCTCTTGGGCGCGAGCTTTTCGATGCAACGGCTCAGTGCTTCCTCGCGCAAGCCGGTCGTCTCAGCCGCCGGCGCCTCCTCGGCGAGTGCGATGAGGGCGGCCTCGCTCAGCACATTCGCGCGCTTCCGCTGACGGAAATTCTCCAGCACCTTCAGCCGCGCGATACCGCAGGCCCACGCGACAAAATTGGTCCCCGACTGAAACGACGAGGCCTTGCGGGACACCGTGAGAAACGTTTCCTGCAACACATCATCCGCATCCGCCAGCGAAGGCTGCAGCGCCCGAACAAACGCCCGAATCGCCCCTTCATGCCGGACAAACAGCATCTGCACCTGCTCGGCAGGTGTGGGTGGTGTGTCTGGGGAATCGTTGGTCATCATGAGTAATGACACAGCTTGGGGATTTGTTTCCAAAAAAGATGCTGGGCGGGAAAGCTTACGGTGGATGTGCGTGTTGCACACAGTCCTCAGAGCGATTCGAGCGTCTGCTGATCCTGAGCCGCCTCAGGACTTGGGGCGCGGCGAGACTTGCAATGTCTCGTTCCTTGGGCCGGCGCCCCATTTCCCTCCTCCTCTATTGGCTTTTATTCGCGGCCATTCGCGGTTGACCTCCCCGTCTCCTCGTCTCCTCGTCTCCCACTTTTCAGCGCTCTGTTTCCGGGAGCAAGGCCCTCTGAGGAGATGGGGAGATAGGGGGCACGGAGGGGCGCGCGGCCCGGGGGCGTGGCGGCGCTTGGAAGACCAAGCGGCCCTACCTTTTTCCGCCGTGTGCCTCACGTGGTCTGCCGCGTCCGGCACGGGGAAGGTAGGGCAGGCTGGTCCTCCAGCCGCCGCATCGCACCGGGCCGGCGGGAACCGGGTGGGAACGGGAGGGCGGCTGGCCGGGGCGTCGTGGCTGGGGGCGCGAAGCTTGGGGCGCGCGGCTGGCAGCGAGCTGCCTCGCCGAAAGCGGCAACAAGTTGCCGCAGTCCACGGCGGCTGCGCCGCGAGCCGGATTTGGAAAGCCTCGCTGCGTCCTTTCCGCACCCGGCGTGAGCCCGATTTCCCCCGCCCATTATTCCTTCCTCCTCTATTCGCTTTTATTCGCGTTGATTCGCGTCCATTCGCGGTTGGCCTTTTCCGTGCCCCAAGCCGGGGTGCGTGGCTGCACTCACTCGGCCTTCACGGGCTTCTTGCCCCAGCGCATGAGGACGACGTAGAAGACCGGGGTGAGGAGGAGGCCGAAGAAGGTGACGCCGATCATGCCGCTGAAGACGGCGGTGCCCATGGCGCGGCGCATCTCGGCGCCGGCGCCGGTGCTGGTGACGAGGGGGTAGACGCCGGCGATGAAGGCGATGGAGGTCATCAAAATCGGACGCAGGCGCAGGCGGCAGGCCTCGAGGGCGGCCTCGGCGGCGGAGAGGCCCTCGAACTGTTTTTCCCGCGCGAACTCGACGATGAGGATGGCGTTTTTGCACGCGAGCCCGACGAGCACAATGAGCCCGATCTGGGTGAAGACGTTGTTGTCGCCATCGGTGAGGATGACGCCCGCCATGGCGCTGAGCAGGCAGGTGGGCACGATGAGAATGATGGCCAGCGGCAGGCGCAGGCTTTCGTATTGCGCCGCCAGGACGAGGAAGACGAGCAGCAGGCAGAGCGGGTAAATGAGGACGGCGGTGTTGCCGGCGAGGATCTTCTGGTAGGTCAGCTCGGTCCACTCGAACTTCATCCCCTGCGGGAGCGTCTCCGTGGCGATCTGCGCCATGAGCGCCTCGGCCTCGCCGGTGCTCACGCCAGGAGCGGGGCCGCCGATGATGTCGGCAGACGGGTAGCTGTTGAAGTGGCTCACGCGGCTGGGGCCGAAACTGTCGCTCACATTCACGAGGGTGCCGATGGGCACCATCTGCCCGGTGCCGTTGCGCACTTTCAGCTTCTTGATGTCGTCCGCATTTCGCCGGAACTGCCCGTCGCCCTGCACCACCACCTGGTAGGTCCGCCCGAAGCGGTTGAAATCATTCACGTAAAGTGAACCGAGGTAGATCTGGAGCGTGCCGAACAGCTCGCGCAGGTCCACGCCCTGCGCCTTCGCCTTCTCGCGGTCCGCATCGGCATAGAGCTGGGGCACGTTCACCTGAAAGCCGGGGAAAATCTGGGCCAGCTTCGGGTTTTGGGACGCCTTGGTCACGACGGACATCATGGCCGCATACAGCTCACTGGAGCCGCGCCCGGCACGGTCTTCGATCTGCATTTTAAACCCGCCAGTGGTGCCGAGCCCGTTCACCGGGGGCGGGAGAAAGATCAGCGAGAGAGCGTTGTCGATGCCCATGAAGTACTGCATCTGCAGCTGGTCGGCGATGGCCTTGCCGCTCAGTTTGGGATCCTTGCGCAGTTCAAAATCCTTCAGGCCGACGAAGACGATTCCCTCGTTGGAGGCATTCGTAAATCCGCTCACGGACAGACCTGGGAAGCCGATGGCATTGTCCACGCCCGGGTGCGCCAGGGCGATGGCGGACATCTTTTTCATGACCTCGTCAGTGCGCTCAAGCGAGGCGCCCTCGGGCAGCTTGGTGAAGGCGATGAGGTACTGCTTGTCCTGCACGGGGACGAAGCCCTCGGGCACCATGTCGAAGGCGCGCTTCGTCAGATGAATGAGCCCGCCGTAGAGCACGAGCACGACGACGGCGTAGCGGATGGCGCGCTTGACCAGCCAGCCATAGGCGGTGGCCCCGCCCCGGAAGACGCGGTTAAACAGACGGAAGAACCAGCCAAAGAGGCCGTCCATGGCATTTGTGAGCAGGTCCTTTTTTTCACCGTGCCCGCGCAGCAGGAGGGCGCTCAGGGCGGGGGAAAGGGTGAGCGAATTGAAAGCGGAGATCACCGTGGAGATGGCGATGGTGATGGCAAACTGCTTGTAGAACTGGCCGGTCAGTCCGCTGATGAAGGCGGTGGGGATGAAGACGGCGCAAAGCACGAGGGCGGTGGCCACGATGGGCCCGGTGACCTCCCGCATGGCCTGCCGCGTCGCCTCCACGGGTGAAAGCCCGAGGGCGATGTTCCGCTCCACATTTTCCACGACGACGATGGCGTCATCCACCACGATGCCGATGGCCAGGACGAGGCCGAAGAGGGAGAGTGCATTGATGGAAAAGCCCAGCGCGTGCATGACGGCGAACGTCCCGATGAGTGAAACAGGCACCGCCGCCAGCGGGATGATGGACGCCCGCCATGTCTGGAGAAACACGATGACGACGAGCACCACGAGCACGATGGCCTCCAGCAGGGTGTGGATGACGGCGTCGATGCTTTTCTTGACGAAGACCGTCGGATCATAGACGACGCTGTACTCGAGGCCGGGCGGAAAGTTCTTTTTCAGCTCCTCCATCTGCGCCCGCACGCTGTCGGAGAGCTGGATGGCATTTGACCCCGGTCGCTGGAAGACGGGGATGGCCACGGCCTGCTTGTTGTTGAGCTGGGAGCGCAGGGCGTAGTCCGAGGCTCCGAGTTCGATGCGGGCCACGTCGCGCAGCCGCACGGGCTCGCCATAGGTGCCGCTCTTCACGATGATGGCTCCGAATTCCTCCTCGCTGACCAGACGGCCGCGGGCATTCACGGTGAGGGTGAGGTCCTCCGGCTTTTCCAGCGGGGGCGCGCCCACCGTGCCGGCGGCCACCTGGGCATTCTGCTCCTGGATGGCGCGCACGACGTCGCTGGCGCTCAGGTTTCGCGCGGCCACCTTCTCCGGGTCCAGCCAGACGCGCATGCTGTAGTCCCCCGAGCCGAAGATCTGCACCTGCCCCACGCCCGGCAGCCGGGCCAGCTGATCCTTGATCTGGAGGGTCGCGTAGTTCCGGATGTAGACGTCGTCATACGTCCCCTTCGGCGAAAAAAGGTGGACCACCATGGTGAGGTCGGGCGAGCTTTTCAGCGTGGTCACGCCCAGGCGGCGCACCTCCTCGGGCAGCTTTGGCAGGGCCTGGTTCACGCGGTTCTGCACGGCCACCTGGGCGCGGTCGAGGTCGGTTCCGAGCTTGAAGGTGACGGTCAGCGTCATCACGCCGTCCGACGTTCCCTGGCTGGCCATGTAGAGGCTGTTCTCGATGCCATTGATCGCCTCCTCCAGGACGGACGCCACGGTGGAGCCGATGGCCTCCGGCGAAGCCCCGGGATAGATGGCCCGCACGACGATGGTGGGCGGCACCACCTCGGGGTACTCCGAGATGGGGAGCAGCTTCATCGAGATCAACCCGAGAACCGTGATGAGAACGGAGAGAACGCCCGCAAAGATCGGGCGCTTGATGAAAAACTGGCTGAAATTCATGGAAGGAGAGGACGCCTATTTTCCGGCGGGAGCGGCGGCGGGCAGCGGCATGACCGGTCCGTCGGGCCGGACCATCTGGAGATTCGTCGTGATGATGCGGTCCGTTTTTTCAATGCCCTCGCGCACCACCCGCAGGCCGTCGATCATCGGCCCCAGCTTGATCACGCGGCGCCCGGCCAGGTTTTTCTCGTCCGCCACGAGGACGAATTTCTGGCTCTGGTCGGTCTGGATCACCTTCTCATCCACCAGCAGCGCGTCATACGGCGCGGAGCCCGGGACGCGCACCCGACCAAAGAGGCCCGGCACGAGGATGCCGTCCGGGTTGCTGAACTTCAGCCGCAGCACCACGCTGCCCGTGGCCGGATCCAGCTTGTTGTCAAAAGATTCGATCACGCCCTTGTGCGGATAGCCGGTCTCGCCATCGAGCCGGAGTTCCGCCGCCACGGCCCCGTCACGCGCACTGGCCAGCTTTTTCCCGGCGATCAGGCGCTGGTATTTCAGAAAGCTCGCCTCGTCCACCGCAGCGTAGAAGTAGACTGGATCCACCCCGACCACCGTGGTGAGCAGCGTGGTAAACCCGGCGACTCCGCTGATGTAGTTTCCCTCTGTCTGAAGGGCGCGGCTCACGCGGCCGTCAATGGGGCTTTTCACCGTGGTGAACTCCAGCTCCAGCGTCGCGGCATCGCGTGCGGCCTCGGTGGCATGGACTGCGGCCTGCGCGGCATTCAGAGTGGTGCGCCGGGACTCGGCATCCTCGGTGGAGATCGCCTTCGCCGCGACCAGTCCCTTCACGCGGTTCGCCTCCAGCGTGGCGGACTCCAGGCGGGCCTTGGCCTGCTCCAGGTTGGCCTCCGCCAGCTTCAGCGCGGCCTGCGGCACACGCGGGTCGATCTGAAACAGGATGTCCCCTTTCTTCACCAGCTGGCCGGAATGAATCTTCACCTCCGTGATGTGGCCGGAGACACGCGGGCGGATCTCCACGGACTCCACCGCGTCCACACGTCCGGAAAACTCATCCCACTCGCTCACCCGCTTCTGCACCGGAGCGGCCAGCACCACCGCAGGTGGTGGCATGACGTTCATTTGGGCTTCAGGCGGTTTGCCACACGAGGCCAGCGCCGCCGCCAGGCCCATCAAGATCAGTTTTCTCATTTGGATTGTTTGTTTCCCGCAGCTCCCTTTTCCGGAGGAGCCGCCATCGTGCCGCCGCTCCAGCCGCCGCCGAGCGCCTTCACCAGCGACGTGGCCGCCGTGAACCTGCGCCCCTGCAGCTGCGCCGCGCTGCGCTCAAAGCTCAGCACGGAGCGGTCCGCTTCGATGACTTCAAAATACGAGACGAGTCCGTTCGTGTAACGGCTGCGGCTGAGTTCCGCCGCCTTGCGCGCCGAGCCCAGCCCGCGCTCGAGCGCTGCCGACTGCTCGTCCAGCGCCTTCACTGAGGCCAGGGCGTTCTCCACTTCCTCAAAGGCCTGGAGCACCACCTGGCGGTAGTTGCGCGCGGCTTCATCCGCCGCCGCCTTCGCACCGTCCACCGTGGCCTTGCGCGACCCACCGTCGAAAAGAGGCAGATGAAAGCTGAACCCGATGGCGCCCGTGCGGCTGTTCGCATCGATGAGCCGGTCCCCCTCCTGAGCCTGCCAGCCGCCGCTCGCGGTGAGCCGGAAGCTGGGAAAATAGGCCGCCTTCGCCACGCCGATCTGCTCGTTGGCCGCAGCCAGCCTGCGCTCCGCCTCCAGCACATCCGGCCGGCGCGTCATCAGTTCGCCCGGCAGAGAGGCCGGCACGCGCGGCAGCCGCGCCTCCTTTTTCGCCGCCCCCAGGCGGAAGCCTGATGCCACCTGGCCAGTCAATGAGGCGAGGGCATTTTCCGCCTCCGCCCGCGCTCCGCCGATGGCCGCTGTGTCCGTCTCCGCCGTGGCCAGCTCGGTCAGCGCGCGCTCCACGTCCAGTTCATTGCCCGTGCCCGCAGAGAGACGGGACTTCGTCAAACCCAGAGCCTCCTTGCGTTTTTCCACCGCAGAGGCCAGCGCCGCCCGCTCCGCATCCAGCGAGCGCACGGTGAAGTAGGCCCGCGCCACCTCAGCCCGCAGGCTCAGGCGCAACGCCTCCATCGCAGCCGAGCCCGCCTCCACATTCGCCTGCGCCGCCGTCACCGAGCGCCGCACCTTCCCCCACAGGTCCACCTCGTACGAGGCCTGAAAGGGCAGGTCAAAATTATTGCGCCGAAGCGAAGTCCCCGGAAATGCGTTTCCGGATTCCGCCGATGAGCGGTTCCGCGTGGCGGAGTAGTCCACATCCAGGTTAGGATAAAACGCGGAACCGGCGGACTTCACCCGCGCCCGCGCCTGCTCCACCCGGGCCTGCGCGGCCTTGAGCGAGTGATTGTCCACATCCACGCGGGCCAGCAGGTCGTTCAAAATGGGGTCGCCAAATCCCTCCCACCACGCTCCGGCCAGACCACCCTTCGCGGCCAGGCCTGCATCGCCCTTGAACTGCCCCGGAGCCTCCACCGCAGGCGGCCCGGCATAGTCCGGCCCCACCGAGGGAATTCCGGCGGCAGCAGCAGACAGGGCACTCGCGAAAAGAACAACGGATGACAGTTTCATGGAAGAACGACCTTACGACAGTCGCGAAGTTGACCAAACGGTCAACAAAAATTGTTTACGTGTGCAGATTCTTCCTTCAGGCGGCATGAAATGCCCTCATGCCCGGATGCACCAAGCCGGATTTTTGAAATAAAAGTGTCGTTTTTCCGCAGGCGGCGGCTTTTTCCCCTGTGAGATGACAGACCCCGCAGACAAACCAGTGGCAGACCTCCTCCGCGGCTTCGTGCAGCGGGGTTCGCAGGATGATTTCCGCGCGCTCGTGACGCGGTTCACTCCGCTTGTCTACCACACTGCCGTGCGCCGGACGGGCAGCGCCTCCCTGGCCGCAGATGTGGTGCAGGAGGTCTTCATCGACCTCGCGAAGCGTGCCCCGGCCCTGCGCGCGGACGAGAGGCTCGGAGCCTGGCTGCACCAGCGCGCCCTCTACGCCTCCGCCGACATGCTGCGCGGGGAAATGCGCCGCCGAACCCGTGAACAAACCGCCGCCGCCATGCACACGCCCAATCCCGCCACGCCCGCCACCGCCTAGGAGGAGGCGGCAGGCGAACTCGACCCCGCCCTGGCCGCCCTGCCGGCCAAGGACCGCTCGGCCATCATCCTCCGCTATTTCGAGGGGCGAAACCTGACCGAGGTGGGCCAGGCGCTGGGCACGACGAAGGAGGCCTCGCAGAAACGAATCAGCCGGGCGCTGGAAAAGCTGCGCGTCCTCCTGGGCAGGCGCGGCGTGAGCCTTTCCCTGGCAGTGCTGACCCAGGCTCTGGTGGCAGGAGCGGCACAGGCAGCTCCGCCCGGTCTCAGCACCAGGGCGGGCGAGGCGGCCCTGACGGCACTGGCAAAGGGAGGAGCCGCCGTCTGGATTTTCCGCGCCTGGCCGTTCGTCCGCAGCGGCCTCGCCGGGGCGGCGGGAGCGGCGGCACTCTGCGCCGCACCGCTGGGCCTGGGGACGGGTGCCGGGCGCGTGGAGGCCGCCGCTCCCCAGGTGCCGCCGGCCCGCGTGACGGTGCCGGTGTTCGCCCCGCCGCCTCCGCTGGTGGATCTCTCCACACTGTCTGTCGAGGACATCGTCACCCGCATGGCCGCCCTGCTGGAGGGCGGAGTCAACCAGATGGACGTGCTCCGCCTCCAGAAGCTGCTGGCTGCCATCCCCGCGCCGCAGGCCGCCGGGGCCCTGGCCTCGCTGGAGAAAAAACTCAGCCCGAGCGCCCGCGCCGCCTCGGAGTCCCACGGCACGCCGGTGCGCTGTGCTCTGCTTTTAAAATGGGCGGAGGTCGAGCCGCTCGCCGCGCTGGACAATCTGGTGGGGCGCTTTGACCCGCAGGAGCCCCGCGAGAAAATGACCGGCGGCAACTGGGGGGACACGGCGGCCTCGTGCCTGTACAAGCTGGCGAGCGCAGACCGGGAGGGGGCAAAACGCTGGCACCTCGATGCGCTCCGCTCGGGAAAGCTCGACTACCAGGAGCGGGGTGAGTTCATGCTGCTCGACGGTCTGCTCCAGTCGTTCGATTCGATTTTTTATTCGGACGATCCACGGCTTGTGATGGAGGCGGCCGTGGAGGCCACGAACAGGACGGGCTCGTCGATGTGTACCAGCGTTTTCACCTCCCGCGGCTGGGACGTGGCGAACCTCCCCGGCAAGATCGAGGTGGCGCAACGGCTCAAGCCCGAAGGCATCCGGAACACGGTGCTCGAAAGCCTGGAGGACCAGCGCATCGTCCTCTGGATCACAACTGATCTCAAGCAGGCCCGCGAGTGGCTGGCGGCCCAGCAGGAAAAGGTTCAATCCAAGTATTTCACCTCGGTCATCTTTCCCAGCGATGAGGCCCGGAAAAACGAACCGCCGGGCACCGACTGGACGCAGCACGCAGACTGGGCGGTGAGAACGATGCCCGGTCAGTTCAAGGAAGACCGCTTGATTTCCATTCTGCATCCCTGGTTTTACCAGGATCCGGAACGTTCCTCGGCGTGGCTGATCAGCCACAGCACGTCGGCGAAGACCACGCAGGCCGCTTTCAAGAAACTGGCCTCCATTCTTGACGACAGGAAATCGACCGAGCGCCAACTGGCCAATAAAAAGCTGACCGCCCAGTGGCTGGAGGGGGTCGCGGCACTGGAGCGGGCCACCCGCGAGGTGGCCGTGGAGTGGCAGCGGCGGGATCCCGACGGAGCGCGGGCGGCGGCAGACAACGCCGTCGGGCGGCTCACCCCGTGGCCCGCCATCAGCCGGCCATTGCTGGAGGTGCTGAAACCATGAGCGCATTCAAAGTTCATGTTCTGCCCGGTGTGGCCGCAGCGGGCCTCGTTTTTGCAGCCACTTTTTTCCTCCGCCACGGGCCGCACCACGAGGCAGGAACAAGGGCAGCCCCCAGCCCGGCACCCGCCCCTGCACCGGCACGCCCGCCTGGCCTCGTGGCCGGGCGCACGACCATCCCCCTGGCGCAGATCGCCGGGGTCCGCGACCGGATCCGGCTCGCCAGCAAGGAGGTGCCAGGTCAGCTTGTCCGCACCCTTGAGGGCCTGACGCGAGAGGAGCTGTCAGCCCTGCTGTTGTCGAATGAACCGCTCTGGGAGGGGGAGGAAATTTACCCGTGGAAGCTGCGACTCTTTGCCCGCCTGGCCGAGCTGGATCTGCCTGCCGCGCTGGGGCTGGCCGGAGAGATTTTTCCAGAACCATCAATGTTCTGCGCAGCCGTGCGCCCATGCCTCCTCCAGTGGGCGGCCCGTGATCCGGGAGCGGCAGCTGCGTGGTGGCGGGCGCAGCCGGTCGCTGTGTCGAAAATTTCCGGCGAAGACTGGGAAAAGATCGATGCCGTCATGGCACAGCTGGTCCCGGACAACGCACTCCTCGCCCGCATCGATGCCGCCGTCGCCGCCCTGCCTGCGGAAATGCCCTCAAAGCTCAAGGAGAAAAAGGCGTGGGAGGACCGCCAGTCCGCGCGCCAGCGGGTGGAGGAAGTCCACCAGCTGAAGTGCGTGACCTCGGCCACGCGGCAGCGGCTGCTGGAGGGGCTGCTCGCCCGGGGGCCGGTGGCCTGCGAACTGGCGGATGCGGCGAGCGTGGCGGCGTACTGGGCGGACAGCCAGCCGGCCGATGCGCACGCCTGGCTGGACAAGGCGGTGACGAAGTGGCCGGCTGCGGCGGAACTGGCTCCGGCCATGGCCCTGCAGGAAATCAGAAACTACTTCCCCGGCACCCCGCGCGATGCTGCGGCTCTGGCCCTGTGGGCTCAGAGGTTGAATCCGGTGGGCTGCACCCAGGAATGGTGGACCGGGCTTGTCACTACCACCGCGCAGGGATCACGCCCTGCCCATGCCCTGAGGCTGCTGGAGTCCATGCCCGCCGGCGTTGACCGCGCCCCGGCTGTCGAGGCCTGGCTGAAGCATTCGGAATCGATGGACGAACCCGCCGCCCGCCGGATCATCGCGACTCTGCCCGACCCAGCCCGGCAGGCCGCAGCCTTGTCCCTGCTGGAGGACAAGCTGCGGAACTCGAAATAACCGCCCCCTTCACAGCAGCCGTGCGCCCGCCTCGGCCAGCGGGCTGCGCTCGCCTTTCATCAGCGGGACGTGGGCGGCAAAGGTCTGGCCGCGCATGCGCTGGCGGGTGTAGACGAGGCCGTTTGACCGGCTGTCCACGTAAGGATTGTCAATCTGCGCCGGATCACCCACCAGCACGAGCTTCGAGCCGCGGGACATGCGCGTGACCACGGTTTTTGCCTCCAGCGGGGTAAGCTGCTGCGCCTCGTCCAGAACGAAGAACCGGTCCGGGATGGAGCGACCGCGGATGTAGCAGAGCGCCTCGATTTCGATGATGCCCTGCTGGATGAGCCCCTCGTAGGGCGCAACCGCCGGACTGGAGCCGGGCGGCTCGGCCAGGTGGATTTTGGTCCGCCTCCCCTGCCCCTGCGCCGCAGCGGCGGCATTGCCAACCGGGCGCATGAGAAGGTCCAGCGCATCGTAGACCGGCTGCAGCCAGGGCCGCATTTTTTCCTGGAGGGAGCCGGGCAAAAAGCCAACCCCCTGCCCCATGGCAACGATGGGCCGGCTGACCGTCAGCCCGTGATATGTCTTGCCGAAAACCTGGGAGAGCCCCGCCGCCACTGCCAGCAGCGTCTTGCCCGTGCCCGCCTGGCCATAGCAAGTGACGAGTGAAATTTCCGGATCCAGCAGTGCATCCAGCATGCACGCCTGGCCGAGGTTCATCGGCTTCACCGCTCGCCCCTGGCCCACCTTCAGCGCTTCGGGCAAATGATGAAGCTTCACCAGCTCCCCGGCCGCCGTCAGCCGGGCGGGCATGGTCGTTTTATCCCCGGCGGCAAGCAGGACGTAATCATTCACCATGAGCGCTGCCCTGCGCTTTTCAGGAACGGTGAGGCGGCCCTCGGAGGCAAAGCGGGTCATCTCCTGGCCGCTCACGTCGAAGCGCGGGATCTCCATGTTTGAGACCTCGCGGGCCTCCACCTTGTCATGCAGGTAGTCGTCGCACTCCAGGCCCACGGCCCTCGCCTTCAGCTGCATGTTCAGATCCTTGCTGACGAGGATGACCGGCCCCGGCACCTGCCCGCGAAGCCAGAGGGTACAGGCCAGGATGCGGTGGTCCATCTTTTCCTCGCCCGGAAAAATGCGCTGAAACGACTGCACGCTGGCCATCTGGCAGGCCGTGGCCGGGTCATAGACGGCCACCCGCAGCGTGCCGCCACCGGGCGTGGGCACGCCCTTTGTCACCGCCGCGCCGGGGGCGGAGAAGGCCTTCATCAGCGTGCGGTGGACCTCGCGGGCGTTGGCCCCGCGCTCGGTCATTTCGTTTTTAAAGCGGTCCAGCTCGCTCAGCACGTCCACCGGCAGGCACACATGATGCTCGGCGAAGCGGTTCAGACACGCCGGGTCATGCAGCAGGACATTTGTGTCGAGGACGAAGGTCTTGATCAGACCGCCGTCGGCGCCGGCTTTTGATCGCTTCGGCTTGTCCTTGCTGCGGCCAGCGGAGGCTGCGGGCGCTGGCGGGGTGAGTTTTTGGATTTCGACATCCGGGAAAAGGGTCGGAGTCGTGAGCGCGGTATGGTCATCTCTGTCCATGGGATCCGGGGGAGGGTTGGGTGTTGATTGGGGAAGGTCCCAGAATGGGACCTCTCACCACCTCGCAAAACCAGTGCCAGGTGGCGGGAAAACTCGGAGCTTTGAGTCAGCAATGGCATGACAAAGCGCATCCTGACGAAATTTGGCACTGAGGGCAAGGAATTTATTAAGAAAGGCGAAATGTTCACACGCTCCAAATTTTTTCCCCGACCCGGCGGCCTCACCCCACCAGCGCCTGCTCCAGCCCGGCCTGCTGAAAGACGTACCCGCCCGCCAGGGTCCGCTCCGGCACACAGCGCTGGCTGGCCAGAAAAAAGCCCGCCTGGTCCCGCAGGGTGAGCCGCAGGGCAAAGGCCGGCACCGGAAAGAACGCCGGCCGGTGCACCGCCGCCGCCAGCGCGCGGGTGAATGCCTCGTTTGTCACGGGGCCCGGCGCCGTGGCATTGAGCGCCCCGCGCAGGTCCTGCGTCTCCACCGCATGGCACATCAGCCCGGCCACGTCATCCACATGCACCCAGGACATCCAGTGCCGCCCGTCCCCCATGCGCCCGCCCAGCCCGAGGCGGAAGACTTTTTTCAGCAGCGGCAGCGCCCCGCCATCCGGCCCCAGCACGAGGCCGATGCGCACACACACCACGCGGATGCCATGTTTTTCCCCCTCCATCGCCGCCGCCTCCCACTCCCGGCACACCTCCGCCAGAAACCCCGTCCCGCCTGCCGCAGACTCGGGCAGCAGCTCGTCCCCGCGTGATCCGTAGATGCCGATGGCCGACGCACAGACCAGCGTGCGCGGGCCCTCCGGACGCTTCGCCATCGCCGCCACCAGCGCCCGGGTCGGAATGGTCCGGCTCTCCAGGATGCGTTTCCGCTTTCCTGCCGTCCAGAGGCCCATCACAGACTCCCCCGCCAGGTGCACCACCGCCCCCAGCCCGGCCACATTCGGCTCCACCCCGGCCGCAAGCCCGCGCGTCTCCTTCGTTCCTTCGATCCTCCGGCCCGCATCCCGCGAAAAGCCCGCCACCTCATGCCCGCCAGCCCTCAGCGCCGCGATGACATGCCTGCCGATGAACCCAGATGCTCCAGTCACTCCGATCATATTTTTGCTCCCCGCGGCCCGTTGTTCCTCCAGGCCACTCTCTCATCATTACGACTCGTCCTTCGGCGAGTAGGCCGACTCCAGCATCTTTTCCGGAAACCACTTGCCCAGCGCCCGGCCCTTGTCCCGGCCCTCCACCTCCACCAAGCCGATTTTTGCCCGCAGGTAGTCCACCAGCTCATCCAGCGCCGCCAGCTGCGCATCCGTCACCGCATGGTGGTGAAAGTCTCCCACCAGCGCCACGTGCAGCGTCTCCACATCACTGCCAGCCAGCGCCATCGCCGCCGGCACCTGGTGGTCCCAGCGCGGCCCTGCCTCGATCTCGCCGTCGTCAGAGCGCGTTCCATTGCCGATCAAAAAATGCCACGCCAGCCCCCCTTTCACCCCCTGCACATCCTTCTGGAACTGCCCCAGCGTCCGCGCATCGCCGATCTCCGTGCCCGAACTGTCCAGCTCGATCCTCCTCCACCGTCCTGTGCTCAGACCCGTCGCGTCAATCCTCGCCCGCATCTCACGCGTCAGGTGCTTCCATTTGCCCTGCGGCGCGTTCAAAGCCCTCGCGTATTTCACCGGCGGCTCGGCAGAGGCCGCTCCTGCAGCCTTCGCCAGCGGCCGGTTTTCGGCTCTGGCCGTGACGGTCCGGGATGCCGCCAGCTCATTCACAGCAGGCTTTTTATGAAATCCCCGGCCCGGTGCCACCCCCGGCAGCGCCGAGGCAAACGACATCGGCGCAGCCCCAGATCCCGCCGTCGCCGGGGCCGCTGGCGGCTCCCTCAGCAGGCCCCAGACACAGGCCACCCAGGCCACCGCAGCCAGAGGCAGTGCGGTGCGCGAGGTCTTGCGGCGTCGGTATTTCGTCATAGTGGCTGTTAAAAACGTACCAGTTCGCCACATTATTTCACAGAAGTTAAAAATCCACATGTCTTTCTTAAATTTGCGCCGCGCCATTTCCCGCCCTCGCCGGGCTGCGGGCCGCCTGACCCGGGGCAGCCACCTCCAGCCCCCTGCGCCCGCCCGACATTCTTTCCTGTTTTCCTTCCCGAAAAACCGGCTAAGAGATGGGGACCCGATCGACCTTGAACCCCGTCCTCATTCTCAGCGCCTCCTTCGGAGACGGCCACAACACGGCCGCGCGGAGCGTCGTGTCCGCAGTGGACCAGCTGACAGGCGGGGCGGTGCCGACGAAATTTGCGGACTTGGTCCTGGAGGCTGAGCCGGTGGCGGGGCCATGGCTGCAGCTGGGCTACAAGTTCGCCATCACCAGCGCCCCGTGGATCTGGAGCCAGCTTTACCGCCTGGCGGAAATCCTCCCCTTCAGCGACGACCGGCTCCTCTTTCTGGGAAATGTCGAGCGCCTGCTCGCCGACTGGCTCGGCCAGATCCGCCCCTCCGCCCTCGTCACCACCTTTCCCATCTACCCGCACCTGCTCCGGCGGATCTACGGCACAAATGGAGTCCCCTTCCCCGTCTTCACCGTGGTCACGGACTCGATCACGGTCAATAAAATCTGGATTTCCCCCGCCACCTCCCACTACTGCGTGCCGGATGAATTCTCGCTCGAAGTGGTGGAAAAGCTCGGCGTGCCGCGGGACCTGATCAGCGTGACTGGATTTCCCGTCAGCCCGCGCTTCTGCGAACCAGGCGCCCAGCCCGTGGGGGGGCGCCTCACGCGGGTGCTCTGGTTTCCCAGCGTGACGACCAGCGGGGTGAAAAAGGGCCTGCTCTCCCTGCTGGAGCACACGCCTGCGGAGCTGGAGTTCACCATCGTCCTTGGCCGTCACGAGCCGAGGCTCAGGCCGGTCATCGAGCGGGCGCTGGCCAGTTTCCCCAACCGCAAAGTGACCGTCCTGGGCTGGTGCCGGGACGTGCCGGGCCTCCTGCGCGCGCACGACCTCGTCCTCACCAAGGCGGGCGGAGCCACCACTCACGAGTGCTTTGCCGCAGGGCGGCCCACCGTCATCACGCACGTCGTCCCCGGCCAGGAGGAAGGAAATGCCCAGCTCGTGCTCCGCCGCGGCACCGGCGTCCGCGAGACCGATCCCGACGCACTCGGCCCCTGCGTGAGGGGCCTCACCGAGCCCCGCTGCTGGGCCCAGCTCCGCACCAACGCCGCCCTGCACGCCCACCCGGATGGCGCCCTCGCCGTTGCCCGCCTCGTCCTGCACTCCATCGGCCGCCCGGTTCCGCAGGCCTGAGGCTGGCAAGTTTTTCCGCCTGTTTTCCGGGGGGCGGGAGCGCCTTCGCACAAAGTGGTGCGCGATCTGGCACAGGGCATGCTTCGCCCTCATTCAGCAAAGCGCCCGCGCGCAGTCCCCAGCTCCGCACCCCATTTCCATGTCCATCCACGTTGCCCTTCACCACGTCACCCGGTACAAATACGACAGGCCGGTTTCCATCGGCCCGCAGGTCGTGCGCCTGCGCCCCGCCCCGCACTGCCGCACGCCCATCCTGAGCTACTCGCTCCGGGTCACACCGGCAGCGCACTTCATTAACTGGCAGCAGGACCCGCAGTCCAACTACCTCGCCCGCCTCGTCTTTCCGGAAAAAGCCACGGAGTTCTGCGTCGAAGTCGAAGTCGTGGCCGAAATGTCCGTCTACAATCCCTTCGACTTCTTCCTTGAGCCCCACGCCGAGCACTTCCCCTTCCGCTATGATCCGGTGCTCAACCACGAGCTGGACCCCTTCCTCCGGCGCGTCCCGCTCTCCCCGCGCCTTGGTGACTACCTGCGCGGCGTGCGCCAGCAGGTCCTGAAAAAATCCGCCCCCGCCGTCCACGGTGAAGTGCCCGTGGACGTCCACGCCCACGGCATCATGCCCGAGTCCGGAGTGCTCAAGCCGGAGCCCGCAGACGGCAGGATGCGCACCAACGACTTTCTCGTGGCCGTGAACCAGTGCGTCTGGCAGGACGTCAGCTACCTCGTGCGCATGGAGCCCGGCGTCCAGTCTCCGGAGGAAACCCTGGAGCTGGGCAGCGGCTCCTGCCGGGACTCCGCGTGGCTTCTCTGCCAGCTCTTCCGCCACCTCGGCCTCGCCGCGCGCTTCGTCAGCGGCTACCTCATCCAGCTGAAGCCCGATGTGAAAAGCCTCGACGGCCCCAGCGGCGCGCAAAATGACTTCACCGACCTCCACGCCTGGTGCGAGGTCTACCTGCCCGGCGCCGGCTGGGTCGGCCTGGACCCCACCTCCGGCCTGCTCGCCGGCGAGGGGCACATTCCGCTCGCAGCCACCCCGGACCCGCAGAGCGCCGCGCCCATCAGCGGCGGCGTGGACAAGTGCAAAGTCGAGTTCGAATTTGAAATGAAAGTCACGCGGGTCCACGAATCCCCGCGCGTCACCATGCCCTACACCGAGGAGCAGTGGGGTGAAATCAAGGCGCTCGGAGACCAGGTCGACCGCGACCTCGTCGCAGGAGACGTGCGCCTGACCATGGGCGGCGAACCGACGTTCGTCTCCATCGACGACATGGACGGCGCCGAGTGGAACACCGAGGCCGTGGGCCCGACCAAGCGCCTTCTTTCAGCAGATCTCCTCGTCCGCCTCAAGGGAAAATTCGCCCCGGGCGGGCTCCGTTTCCACGGCCAGGGCAAGTGGTATCCAGGCGAGCAGCTGCCCCGCTGGGCCCTCGGCTGCTACTGGCGCAAGGACGGCGTCCCCATCTGGAAAAACGACAGCCTCATTGCCGATGAATCCCGCGATGGCGGACTCACAGAAGCGGACGCAAAGCGCTTCGGCGTGGCCCTTTCCGCCGCCCTTGAGGTGGACCACAAATGGATGACCCCTGGCTACGAGGACGCGTTCTATTACCTGTGGAAGGAGCGCACCCTGCCAGTCAACGTCGACCCGCTCGAATCCAACCTGAAAGACCCGCTGGAGCGCGCCCGCCTGACAAAGGTCTTCAACCAGGGGCTGGACAGGATCATCGGCTACGCCCTTCCGCTCAAGCGCCAATGGGTCGCAGGCAAACTCCGCTGGCTGAGCGGCCCGTGGTTCCTTCGCGAGGAGCGCATGTACCTCATCCCGGGGGACTCACCCATGGGCTACCGCCTCCCGCTTGACTCCCTGCCCTGGGTTTGTGACAGCCAGTTCCCCTGGGTCCATCCGCCGGATCCCCAGCAGGACTGGGCCCCACTCCCGCCTCGCGCCCCGGACCGCCGCCAGTTCGTCCAGGCCGCCGCCAGCCTGGCGCACAGTGTCCCGTCGTCCCTCACCCCGGTCCCCGCCGGGCAGGGAACTCCCGAGCCCCGGCCCAGGCTCGCGCCGCTGGATTCCGAGCCGCAAGTCCCGGCCAAGGGCGAGTCAGCCGCATGGGTCACCCGCACCGCACTGTGCCTGGAGGTGCGTGAGGGCCGCCTGCATCTTTTCATCCCGCCGGTGGAGCACATGGAGGACTTCCTCGACCTCATGGCCGCCGTCGAGGACACCGCCGCCACGCTTTCAATCCCTGTCATCATCGAGGGCACTCCGCCCCCGTTCGACCCGCGCGTGGACGTTCTGAAAATCACGCCTGACCCCGGCGTCATCGAGGTCAACCTCCAGCCCGCCACCTCGTGGAAGGATCTTGTCCACATCACGACCACCCTTTACGACGAGGCCCGCCTGGCCCGCCTGGGCACGGAGAAATTCATGCTCGACGGCCGCCACACCGGCACCGGCGGAGGGAACCACATCGTTGTCGGCGGCGCCATGCCGTCAGACTCGCCCATGCTCCGCAGGCCGGACCTCCTGCGCTCCGTGCTCGCCTTCTGGCACAATCATCCCTCCCTCAGCTACCTTTTCAGCGGCCTCTTCATCGGCCCCACCAGCCAGCACCCCCGCGTGGATGAGGCACGGCACGACCATCTTTTCGAGCTGGAGCTGGCCTTTCAGCAGATACCCGACCAGGGCAGCGCCCCCCCCTGGCTGGTTGACCGCATCTTCCGCCATCTGCTCGTCGACTCCACCGGGAACACGCACCGGACCGAGTTCTGCATCGACAAGCTCTTCTCCCCGGACAGCAGCACCGGCCGCCTCGGCCTCGTCGAGCTGCGTTCCTTCGAGATGCCGCCCCACGCCCGCATGAGCCTCGCGCAGCACCTGCTCCTGCGCGCCGCCATCGCCAGGTTCTGGAAGGAACCCTACCGCGCCGGCCTCGTCCGCTGGGGCACCTCGCTTCATGATAAATTCATGCTCGCCCATTTCGTCTGGGACGACATGACGGACGTCCTCGCCGACATGACTGACGCCGGCTACGAGATGAAGCCCGAGTGGTTCGCCCCCCACTTCGAATTCCGCTTCCCCTGCATCGGCACCGTCACGCAGCGGAACATCCACCTGGAAATCCGCACCGCCCTGGAGCCATGGCACGTCCTGGGTGAGGAGGGCGCACCCGGCGGCACCGCACGGTATGTGGACAGCTCGCTGGAGCGCATCCAGGTCAAGGTGCAGGGCCTCGTGGCTGGCCGCTTCATCATTTCCTGCAATGGAACCCAGGTGCCCCTGCACCCCACCGGCACCCAGGGCGAGTTCGTCGCCGGGGTGCGCTACCGCGCCTGGCAGCCGCCGGGCTGCCTCCAGCCCACCATCGGCGTTCACGCCCCGCTGGTGTTCGACATTGTCGACACGTGGAATGGCCGCAGCCTCGGCGGATGCACCTACCACGTCACCCACCCGGGCGGCCTCAGCCACACCACCTTTCCCGTGAATTCCTACGAAGCCGAGAGCCGACGCTTGGCCAGATTTTTCACGGTTGGCCACACCCCCGGCCTGAGGACTCCGGCACCCACCCCGGTGTCTCTGGAGTTCCCCCTCACCCTGGACTTGCGCAAAGCCTGAGAGAGCGGCATAAACACGGCACCGGTTCATCCGCCGGGTCACGAATGGAAGAACTTGCCGCAGCCCCCCCGCCTGCCGTCGCCAGCCAGCAGCAACAGCAGCAGGCGGCGGCATCGCCGTCCGCGCCCCTCCCTGGCTACCGGCCAAAGGCGGGCGTCTTTGACGAAATGATGCTGCCCTCCGGAGAACTGCGCCCCCACTGGCGCGTCTTCGGCAGCTTCCTCGCCCAGTCGTCCCCGCGCGATCTCCAGTCCCGGCTCGACACGGTGCAGCGCCTCCTGCGCGACCACGGCGTCACCTACAACGTCTACGACGACGCCCTCGGCACCAGCCGCCCGTGGGAGCTGGACCTTATCCCGTTCATCGTCGCTGCAGACGAGGCCCGTCACGTCTCCGCCGGCCTGGACCAGCGGGCCCGCCTCCTCGACGCCATCCTCGCCGACATCTACGGCCCCCAGCAGCTGGTCAAAGAGGGGTGGATCCCCGCCGCCCTCATAGCGGCCAATCCCTCATTCCTCCGCCCCGTCACCGGCATCGCTCCCCCTGGCGGCAGGCTTCTCCACATCATCGGCAGTGATCTCGTCCGCTGTGCCGGCGGGCGGTGGCACGTCCTCAGCGACCGCGTCCAGGTCCCCTCCGGGCAGGGCTACGCGCTGGAGAACCGCATCATCATGTCGAATGTCTTCCCCGAGGAATTCCAGGCCTCCCAGGTGCAGCGCCTCGCCGAATACTTCGACACCGAGCGCGAAATGCTGCGCTCCCTCGCCCCCTCGCGCCGGGGCAATGCCTCCATCGCCATCCTCACCCCCGGACCCAACGACGAGACCTACTTCGAGCATGCGTTCAAGGCACGCTACCTCGGTTTTCCCCTCGTTGAGAGCGCCGACCTCACCGTGCGCGACCGCCGCGTCCACCTGAAAACACTCGAGGGTCTGCGGCGCATCGACGTCCTCGTCCGCCGCCTGGAGGACGTCCGCTGCGATCCGCTGGAACTCGCCAGCGGAGCCGCCGCCGGCGTCCCCGGCCTCGTCGAGGCCTGGCGCAGCGGCAGCGTCGCCCTGGCCAACGGCCTCGGCACCGGCGTCGCCGGCACCCCAGCCCTCCACCCTTTCATGCCCGGCCTCTGCCGCCGCCTCCTCGGGGAGGAACTCAAGCTCCCCTGCGCCCCCACCTGGTGGCTCGGCCAAAAAAAGGAACTCGACATGGTCCTGGCAAACCCTGAGCGCTGGGTGCTCAAGGAAGCCTTCTTCCGCGGCACACGCGACCCCGTTTTCCCCGGCCAGCTCGACTCCGCCGCCCGTGCAGAGGTCCTCGCCCGCGTCAAAGCCGCCCCGCACGAGTGGATCGCCCAGGAAATCCTCCAGCTCTCCACCGCGCCCACTTGGACAGGCGACCAGCTCGTCCCGCGCCCGCTCATCTGGCGCACCTTCATGCTCGCCAATGGCCCCGGCTACACCATGATGCCAGGCGGCCTCAGCCGGGTCAGCCCGCACCAGCAGGACCGCGTCATCACCATGCGCTCCGGTGGCGTCAGCAAGGACACCTGGGTGCTCACCGACGGCCCTGTCATTAAAAAAACCCTCCTCGGCACCCAGCCCGTCGTCATCCGCCAGGCCCGTCCGCCCAGCGAGGTGCCGAGCCGCGTGGCGGACCATCTTTTTTGGCTCGGCCGCTACGCCGAGCGGCTGGAGCAGAGCGTCCGCCTCGTCCGCGCCGCCCTCGCCCGCCTTTCTGGAGAAGGCGTCGCCATCCAGTCCCGCGAGCTGCAGGGCTGCATGGGCCTCATGACCGCCCTCGGCTGGATCACGGATGATCACCCGCTCTCCGGCATCAAGACCACCCTCCTTGACTTCCTCCAGAACCCAAAACTGGAAGGCGGCGTCCCCCAGCTCATCAGCTCGCTTCGCTACAATGCCGCCGCCGCGCGCGACCGCCTCTCGGACGACACTTGGCGCCTCTTCAACCGCATCGAGCGCGACGCCCTCCGCCAGCCCGCCCCCCTCACCATCGCCGCCATGCACGGCATGCTGGACACCCTTGTGCTCGACCTGGCCGCCTTCAGCGGCATGCAGACCGAGAACATGACCCACGGTCACGGCTGGCGCTTTCTCGAACTCGGCCGCCGCATCGAGCGCGCCGACACCATCTCCACCCTCGTCCGCGCCGGGGCCACCCTTTCCGCCACGGACGACGCCGTCCTCGTCCCCCTGCTGGAAATCTGCGACAGCACCATGACCTACCGCAGGCTCCACTTTGCCAAACCACGCATCGTCCAGACCGCCTACCTCCTCCTCCAGGACGAGGCGAATCCGCGCAGCGTCGCCTACCAGGTCGGGCGCCTCCTCTCCCACGCCGCGCGCCTCCCCGGCGACCCCTCGCGCCACATTCAGCCGGATGGGCCCACCCGCGTCACCGAAATAAAAAACCTCCTCCAGGCACTTCCCCTCCCGGACTGGACCGCCACGCCGGAAAAGGCCCTCGCCGCCGTTCCTGCCACCTGCGCAGAAATCAGCGCCAGCCTCGAGAGCCTCTCCCTTTCCATCACCGAACACTACTTCAGCCACGCCGTGCGGCGCGTCCGCTGATTTTTCCGCCCCGCGATCCCCATGCGCTACAAGATCATCCACCGCACCACCTACACCTACGAGAGCCCCGTCACCGTATGCCACTACATGGCCAGGCTCGCCCCGCGCAAGATCCCCGGCCAGGAGTGCCCGTGGCACGAACTCTCCATCCGCCCGGACCCCGTCGAGCGCGCCTCCCGCACAGACTACTTTGGAAATCTCTGCGTCTACTTCGAGATCGAGGGCTCCCACCACGAGCTGGAGGTCATCGCCCGCAGCCTTGTCGATGTCCACCCCGCGCCCGCCATCGACCCGGCCGCCACCCCGCACTGGGAGCAGGTGCGCGACCTCTGCCGCACCGCCACCGGCACCACCGCGCGCGGCGGCCTCGAGTTTTGCTTCGCCTCCCCGCTCATCACGCCGGGCCCCCTCTTTGCCGACTACGCCCTCGCCTCATTCACCCCCGGCCGCCCCGTCCTCGCCGCCCTCTGCGACCTGAACCGCCGCATCCACACGGAGTTCATCTTCGACCCCGCCGCCACGGACATCGCCACCCCGCTCACCGTGGTCATGAAAAACCGGCGCGGCGTCTGCCAGGACTTTGCCCAGGTCACCATCGCCTGCCTGCGCTCCATCGGCCTCCCGGCACGCTACGTCAGCGGCTACCTGGAGACCCGCCCCCCGCCCGGCCAGCCCCGCCTCGTCGGGGCGGACGCCTCCCACGCCTGGGCCTCGCTTTATTGCGGGGAGGCCATCGGCTGGATGGATGCCGACCCCACCAACAACGTCCTGCCCTCGGACCGCCACATCACCGCGGCGTGGGGGCGCGATTTCAGCGACGTCAGCCCACTCCGCGGCGTCACGCTAGGCGCCGGAGACCAGCGCCTCAGGGTCGCCGTGGATGTGCTGCCCGAGAGCGAATCTGAGTAACGCCGCCTGCTGATTCACCCCTTCACGACACAAGGCGGCGAAACCACGCCGGGAAATCCACGGCGGGCAGAGGCGCTTCTTTTTTGGCAAAGGCCAGCAGGCCGCGCGGCGCCGGGAGCGGGGCAAGGGCGAGCGTGTCGGGAAACGACGCGGCCTCTTTCCCCGTCAGCCTGGCGGCCAGCTTTTCATCCGCGAGGGAGCCGAAATCAAAAGCCGTCAGCAGATGCGCGAGCAGGGTGCGGGAGACGGACGAGCCGGACTCCACGGCAAACGAGACACGCAGGCCGGTGAGCTGCTTCACGATCCAGACGGGCAGGACATCATTCGCGCGAAACGCGTGCAGGTGGGTGATGCCGCGCCGGCAGACGAGGTCCGCCAGCCAGACGGCACGGCGGGCGGCGCGGAAAAAGTCCTCGCCGTCGACAGAGGGCACCTTTTGGTAAAGGGCCTCGATGGCCGCGACGATGCCGGACTCCTGTTTCCACAAGGACTCCAGCACGATGGCATCCGGCAGAAACTCGACACGTTGCGGACAGTGCGGCGCGGCCTCAGGTGCTGAGTCCCCGCCCGGCCCGGTGCACAGGGCGATGCCGGGAGCCGCCAGCGCGGCCTCGATTTCACGGCGGGCTATGCGGTCCGCGGGCGCGGGCCACGCATCCAGCAGGATCAGCACTTGCGCCGCCGGAGCCGCAGCACGCGGCTCGCGTCCGGCGAGCGCCTTCACGAAATGCCGCCCCAGGGCGTCAGTGGTCTGGTCCAGGGAAAAAAGCTGCACGGCCCGGAGGCGCCCGGCCTCGCCCAGCGTGCGGCGCAGCTCCCGGTTGCCCGCCAGACGGGAGATGGCGGCGGCGAGTTCGTCGGGACGGTCCGGCTCCACCAGCAGGCCGGTGGTTCCGGATTCCACCATCTCCGGCACCCCGGCCACACGGGTGGAGATGACAGGCAGCCGCGCCGCCATGGCCTCCATGATCACGGTGGGCAGGATGTCGGACGCACCCTTCGCATCCACGCAGCAGGGCAGCACAAAGATGTCGCTCCGGGCCAGCTCCGCCTTGATCTGCTCCTGGCTGAGCACGCCGCGAAAATGCACGCACCCGTCCAGCCCGTGGTGGCGGACCAGCTCCTCCAGCCGGCCCCGCCACGGCCCGTCGCCAATGAGGTGAAGCTCCGCCTTCAGCCCGCGTGCCGTGGCCAGGGAGAGGGCCTCGATGAGGTGGTGAAATCCCTTGAATTCGATGAGCCGCCCCACACTCACCAGACGCAGCGGGGCCCCGACGGCAGGGGCGGAGGGCGGTGCGAAATCATCAGGTCTCAACCCATTGTAGACGCGGTGGATTTTTCCCGCCGACTCCGGACAGGTGGCGGCGAGCAGAGAGCGGGAAAACTCACTGACGGCGATGACGAACTCCGACTCGCGCGCCATTTCCCGTAGAAGGTCGTCCGAGCCCAGATCGACCATGAAGTCCTGCGCGTGGGCGGTGAAGGAGAAGCTGAAGCCCAGTTTTTTCAGAAACAGAGCCGTGTGGGTGGCCCGGTTGGCGAAGTGAACATGGACGTGCTCCACCCCCAGCCGCGTGAAGAACCGGCCAAAATACACCGCATTGCGCGCCCTCGTTTCCGCCTTGAAGGAAGCGCCGTAAACCTTGTCGTGCCGCTCCACCAGATCCTGGACCTCGTCCGGCAGCGACAGGCTCCGGAGAACCTCTGCCGGCGGCGGGTAGTGCAGCTCGGCCTTCAGGTTTTTCAGCCGCTCATGGCGGAAACTCGTGGGGGGCGCATTGAGCGAGGCCACACTGATCCGAACCCCAGACTGCTCAAGCGCCAGCATCTCGCTGTCGCAAAATGTCTGGGAGACCACGGGGTAACGGCTGAAAAGGTAGGCAATGTGCGGACGGCTCACGGCTCGCATGTTCAATGCAGGCGGGCCAATGATCAACGGCGGGAGAAAAAATTCAGAGGGCCGCAGCCGGGGCCTCCATTTTCTGCACCGCTCTCATCCACCCCCCTGGGGCCGGACTGGGGGGCCATGCCAGGGTAAATGGCTTGCAAGCCGCGCAACCTGAACCAGACTGGCACCTCGTTTCCTGCCCAACAAAACCAAACCTGATCCCAATGAAACCATTCTCCAAATTCTGCGCCGTTCTGGCGCTCGCCGCGCTCTCCACCACCGCCTTCGGCGAAGACACGCCCAAGGCTGAACTGCCCGCCGCCGGTGCCGACGGCTGGATCTCCCTTTTCAACGGCAAGGACCTCACCGGCTGGGAAGGCCTGAAGGACTACTGGACTGTCGTGGACGGCGCCATCCAGTGCTCTGAAACCAAGGAAAACTCCAAGCAGACGAATCTCATTCTCCTCGCCTCGAAAGCCAGCCCGGAAAAGTTCGCCAACTTTGAAATTCACTACAGCTTCAAATGGGTCACTCCCAGTGGCAACTCCGGCCTGCAGATCCGGGGTAAAATCGACAATGCCGCAGCGATGCATGTCGGCGGCTATCAGGCGGACATCGACGCCGGGAACGGGTACACCGGAATCATCTACGACGAAGGCGGCGTGGCCGGTGGGCGCGGCATCATGAGCAACCGCGGTGAGAAAACCGTCTGGGACGCGGAAAACAAGCGCACCTCCACCCCCCTCGGCAAAACCTCCGACGAGATCAAGGCCATGATCAAGCCCGTTGGCCAGTGGAATGACGTCGCTGTGGTCGTGAACGGCAACAACATCACGTACAGCATCAATGGACAGGTCACGACCGAAATGACGGACAACAGCCCGAAGGCCTGCAAGGACGGCGTCATCGGCCTCCAGATGCACGGCGGGCACACGATGACCCTTCATTTCAAAGACTTCAAAATCAAAATGCTGGACAAGAAATAGTACGCTCAAATCCGCCGGGATTGCGATATCGCGCTGCTCGCAGGGGAGGCCACCGGAGGCTCCTCCTGCGGGCAGTTTTGTTTTCCACACGCCGCACGCGTGTTCAGCACGCCACTTTTTTCGGAGCCCCAAATCCCCTGACCCCAAGGCCCCTGGGTCTGACCTCAGGATCCGGAAAAAAGATTCCTCGAATATTGTGACACGTTTTGTCCGGATTTCTCGCATGACGGGGTGAGGCGGTGAGTGCCCAAACCACCAACCAATCCCGATGCCATGAACACCCTGCTCCCCCCCTTTCCCCGGCCGCCTGACCCTCGCTGTCCGCGCCCGGTGGGAGTGGTGTTCGGACAATTTCAGCCGTTGCCTTTCATGGGAAATCCTGCCAGTTTCGCAGCAATGAGCGAAGTCTCGCGCATCCTGAATGCAGCCGAATCCGGGGACAGCCTGGCCGCCGGGCCATTGCTGCCGCTGGCCTACGAGGAACTGCGCCGGATGGCGTCGGCCAAAATGGCCAGCGAAAGGGCCGGCCACACGCTGCAGCCGACCGCACTCGTGCACGAGGCCTGGCTCCGCCTCGCCGGGCCGGACGGGGAAATGCGACGGTGGGAAAGCCGCGGCCATTTTTTTGCGGCAGCTGCGGAAGCCATGCGCCGCATCCTCATCGACAGCGCACGGCGGAGGGACAGTAAAAAAAGGGGCGGTGGTGCGGTCCACACCGTCCTGGACGAGGAGCAGGCTGCCTGCGAACAGCCACCGGATGAAATGCTCGCCGTGGATGAGGCGCTCGCGAAACTGGAAACCCTCCACCCGGACTTTGCCCGGATCGTCAAGCTGCGCTACTTCGCCGGGCTGACGGTTCCGGAAATTGCCGCCGCGCTTGAAACCTCGGAAAGCACCGTCAGCCGCGCCTGGAAAAGCGCCAAAGCCTGGCTGCACCGGGAGATGACCGGGGACGCTCCCTGAAAAAAGCCGCCAAATGCTCCAGGGCTCAAACATTTGTGCCAGGATTCCCGGGCAATTGACGCACGCTGGAATGAATGAACAACACCCCGCATCCCATGAATGATCTGGAGATCCACTTCAACGCCCCCGAGGGCGCAACACCAGCAGAACTGGCCGCCTATCTGGAGAAGGCCTGCGGGGGCGATGCCGTGTTGCGTGCCCGGGTGGAGGCACTGTTCGCGAGGGATGCGATGGTCGACGGCTCCTTCATGGAGACGGTGGTGGCCAGAGCGCCCGGGCATGTTGAGCTGCCTGGCGAAGTGATCGGAAACTACAAGCTGCTCCAGAAAATCGGCGAGGGAGGCTTCGGCGTCGTCTACATGGCGGACCAGCTGGCGCCCGTGCGGCGGAGGGTGGCGCTGAAGATCATCAAGCCAGGCATGGACACGCGCCAAGTGGTGGCGCGGTTTGAAGCGGAGAGGCAGGTGCTGGCGATGATGGACCACCCAAACATCGCGCGGGTTTTCGACGCAGGAGTCACCGCCTCGGGGCGTCCCTATTTCGTCATGGAGCTGGTGCGCGGCATCCCCGTCACGCGCTTCTGCGATGAGCGGAACCTCAGCACCGTGGAGCGTCTGCGCCTCTTCATGGACGTCTGCCATGCCGTGCAGCACGCCCACCAGAAAGGCGTCATTCACCGCGACCTGAAGCCGTCCAACGTCATGGTGAGCCTGCATGATGAGAAGCCCGTGCCGAAGGTGATCGACTTCGGCGTGGCCAAGGCCACGCAGCACGACCTGACCGACAAGACGCTCTTCACCCAGTTCGAGCAGATCATCGGCACGCCCGCCTACATGAGCCCGGAGCAGGCACAGATGAACGGCCTGGACATCGACACCCGGAGTGACATTTACTCGCTCGGCGTGCTGCTTTACGAACTGCTCACCGGCCGCCCTCCCTTCGATGCCGGGGAACTGGCCAGGGCCGGCTACGAGGAAATGCGGCGCGTGATCCGCGAAGTGGACCCGCCGCGTCCGTCCACACGCCTGAGCACCGCAGCCGACGCCGAGCTGACCGAGCTGGCCCGGCACCGGAATCTGCCCCCCGCCAAACTGCGCAGCCTGCTGCGTGGCGACCTTGACTGGATCATCATGCGGGCCATGGAGAAGGATCGTGCGCGCCGCTACGATACCGCCAACGGCCTTGCCATGGACATCGCCCGGCACCTCGCCGACGAGCCCGTGCTGGCCGGGCCACCCGGAGCCGCCTACCTCATGCAGAAGTTCGCCCGGAGGCACAAGGCGGCGCTGCGCGTGGCGGCCCTCATTACCGCTCTGCTCGTAGCCGCGACGGTGGTGAGCACCATGCTCGCCTTCCGGGCCTCGCGGGCCGAGCAGGAGGTGACGCGGCAGCTGGAACTCGTGCAGAAGGAGCGAGATGCCACGGCCCTGGCCCGTGGTGATCTCGGGGAGGTCCTGCACGTGTTGATTGGCATGTCCGGCAGCCCGGACACCGGAGAAAAGGACAACGCGGTCGCCATGGCGCTGCTGCGGGAACGCGTGGCACTCATGGACGGCATCTTCGCCCGCATGGAAAAACGCAACACGCTGCGCGACCCGGACACCCTGTGGGTGCTGGGCCACCTCGCATCCCTCCTTGAGGCCGCCGGAGAGGTGAACCGGGCCGTCAAACTGCGCGAGGACGGAGCCCGTGTGAGCAGCGACTTGTTCGGTGCGGAAAGTCCCGACGCCCTCGGCGCGAAGGCCCGTGTCGCCGCCGCCTATGAGAAGGCAGCGAGGTTCGATGAGGCGGCAAAATTGCGCGAGGAACTCCTCCCCGTGCTGGAAAGAGTACGCGGAAAGGCGCACCCGGACACCTCCTGGGTGCGCTTCGCCCTGCTCACGCAGTACGAGGTGGCCGATGCGAAAGCCGTCGCCGGCGGAGCGAATCCTTCCCACCTCGACGACATCGTCCGCCTGCGCGGTGCCATGCTGGCCGCAAGTACGGAGAAGCACGGCATCGACTCCATCCCCACCCTGCATTTGCGGCACAACCTGGCCTACGAAATGAGCGTCTCCGGGCGGAAGGAGGAGGGACTCCGCCTTTCGCGGGAGACACTCGCCCTTGCGCGCAGTCTGCCGCCTTCGCCGGACACCGCCCTGTTTCTCCGCTACTCCGTCTGGTGCCTGGCGTGGCACTGCGGGGAGAACCAGCTCGCCAGCGAGGCCGGGAGCTTGAAAGCCGAACTCCTCGCCCTCCACCCAAAACTCCGCCCCATCCAGAGCGCAGTCGTCGGTGACGGTGCGTCGTGGCGCTGGCTTCACCCGGTCGATGGCGAAGATCCCGGAAAAACCGTGCCCGGATTCCACAAAGCCTTCCAGCGCCGTGATTTCGACGACGGCCAGTGGAACCAGGCCTCCATGCAGGCCGGCGGCTTCGGCTACGGCACCGGATTTACCGGGACGGACATCGGCACGCCACCTGCGGGAAAACGACACAACGCGTACTTCCGTTGCCATTTTACCACCACAGCGCCACTCTCCCGGCTGGAACTCCGCGCCCGCCGCGACGACGGGCTGATCGCCTGTCTGGACGGAAAGGAAATCGCCCGGGACAACGTGCCCGCCGGACCCGACGCCTGGAAACTCGACGCCATCCAGGGCGTGAACGAGGATGAAGTGGAGGTTACCATGGCCTGGCCCATCCCCGGCGAGCTGCCCGCTGGCGAGCACGTGCTGGCCATCTCCGTCCACAATTTCGCCAACAGTTCCGACCTCCGCCTGGGCGGCGTCACCCTGGTGGAGCTGGCGCCCGGCCAGTGAGCGCCCGAACACCCGCCCTCACGCTTGCAGGGCGGGTCTCCACGGCTTACGGAGGTGCCGACTGATCCCAGCCACTCCTGTCATGCCCCTGCTTCCCGCACTCTGCCGCCGCCACAGCCTCTGGCTGCCGAAAAAACGCTCGCTTCTCGCCCTGGCGCTGCTGGCCGGGCTCGTCGCGGGCGGGCTGGTGCCGCGCCTTCACCCGTGGCTGGCGGTGACGCAGCCGCTGGAGCAGGCACCCCGCGCCGTCGTCGAAGGCTGGGGGTATGACGGCGTTTTTTCACGGACCGCGGGGGACGTGAAGGAGGGGAAGATCGAGCACGTCTGGGTCTCCGGCGGGCCGCTGGAGAGGGGCGGGTATCTGGCCGAGTTTGGCACCTACGCCCATGTGGGCGGGGAAACCTTGCGCCGGCTCGGGGTTTCCCCCGCCGCAGTGACGGAGGCCCCGTGCGAGGATGTGCAGCGCGACCGCACCCGGGCCATGGCCGAGGCGGTGAAGGCGCGCCTGGAGGCAGACTGGCCTGCCGGGCAGGCAAAACGGTTCAATCTCTACACCCTGGGAGCCCACGCCAGGCGCAGCCGGATGGTTTACCGTGAAGTCTTTGGCCCGCAGTGGGAAATCGGCGTCGTCTCCGTCCCGGACCCTGCCTACGACCCGGACCACTGGTGGCGCTACAGCGCCGGGGTCAAGTGGGTCATCAGCGAGCTGACCTCGCTGGGCTACGAAATTATTCATTGACGCAGGATTCCGCCCCGGTGCGTTTTCCCTGAAAAATGTGTTGGAATGCCTTCCGGGGGAAAGTTATCAGTCGGGTGATGATTGGCATTGATCTCGGAACCACCAACAGCCTCGTCGCGATCATGAAGGACGGGACGCCTGAAGTGCTGACCAACGAAATGGGCGAGGCGCTGACGCCCTCGGCCGTGGCGCTGGCGGAGGACGGCACCGTGCTTGTGGGCCGCGCCGCCAGGGACAGGCTGGTCAGCGCCCCGGAATCCGGGAAGGCTTTTTTCAAACGGGACATGGGCACGGCGGCGGGCTACAAATTCGGAGGCCGCCTGTGGACGCCCGTCGAGTGCTCGGCGCGCATTTTGCAGGAGATGAAGCGCATCGCGGAGCTGCGCCTCGGCCAGCCGGTCACCTCCGCCGTCATCACGGTGCCCGCCTATTTCCACGATCCACAGCGGCAGGCCACCATCGAGGCGGCGAAGATCGCCGGACTGAAGGTGGACCGGCTGATCAATGAACCGACGGCGGCCGCCCTGGCCTACGGCCACCGGGCCAAGGGCGAGGAGAGCACGCTGCTTGTCTTCGATCTCGGCGGAGGCACTTTTGACGTGACGCTGCTGGAAATCTTTGAGGGTATCGTCGAGGTGAAGGCCTCCTCCGGCGAAAGCCGGCTGGGCGGTGAGGACTACACGGACACCCTGGCTGACTGGATCTCCCGCGAGTTCCAGTGGTCGCCCCTGCCTCCGGACAAGGTGCGCTGGCGCGAACAGGTGGAGTCGCTCAAGAGGAAGCTGACCCGGCAGGAAACCGGCACCATTTTTCTGGGGGAAAAGGAGGTGAACATCTCCCGCGATGACTTCACCACGGCGGCTGCCGAGCTGACCGCGCGGCTGCGCCCCGTGGTGCGCCGCTGCCTGCGCGACGGGGGCGTCTGGCCCCAGCACCTGGACGGCGTGCTCCTCGTCGGCGGTGCCAGCAGGATGCCGCTCGTCATCCAGAACATTCGCGAGGAACTCGGCTGCGAGCCCAACCAGACGCTGGATCCGGACCTCGTCGTCGCCATGGGTGCGGCGGTGCAGCAGGCGCTCTGCTCCGGTGACGAGGCCGTGCGAGAGCTGGTCCTCACCGACGTCTGCCCGCACACGCTGGGCGTGGAGGTGTCCAAGCAGCTCACCCCCGGCCAGCACGACGCGGGCTTTTTCTCCCCGCTCATCGACCGCAACACGACCGTGCCCGTCAGCCGGTCAGACACCTACCACACCCTCCACCCGGAGCAGGACGAGATCCGGCTGAAGATCTACCAGGGCGAGGGACGCCTGACGAAGGACAACCAGAGGATCGGCGAGCTGGCCATCCAGGGACTGCGCCACCGCCCCGGACAGGAGAACCCGGGCACCGTGGACGTGCGCTTCACTTATGACATGAACGGCATCCTCGAAGTCGAAGTCACCGTCCTCCACAGCGGGAAAAAGATCGCCCAGGTCTTCGAGCAGAGGCCCGGCATGCTGACACCGCAGGAAATAGAGGCCGCCATCGCCCGCCTCGCCCCGCTGAAGGTCCACCCGCGCGACAGCATGGAAAACCGCGCCCGCCTCCAGCGTGCCGAGCGCCTTTACGCAGACCTCCTCGGCGGCCTGCGCGAGCAGCTCTCGATGTACATCGACCAGTTCGAAGCCGCCCTCACCTCCCAAGACCCGGGCCGCATCGCCGCCACGGGCGCGGAACTCGACGGCTTCATGGCCCCGTACTTTTCCGCCGATGAATGAGTCACCGTGGAGCATCCTCGGGCTGGAGCGCAGCGGCGCGACCGAAAAGGACGTGAAGCGCGCCTACGCCCGGCTGCTGCGCGAGCACCGGCCGGACACGGATCCCGACGGGTTCCAGCGCGTCCGCCAGGCTTACGAAGCGGCGCTTGGCTGGCTGAAGCGGGCCGCAGCGGAAGAAGCCGAAGACGAGGATGCCTCTGATGGCGCCCCGGTCCCCGCCGACGCGCCCGTGCCCGGGAGCATGGGGCTGGTGCCCTTCGGCGCCCCGCGCGTCACCCCGGGGCCGGGAGAAACTGAGGACGCCGGTGCCGGTCCGCCACCAGAACCAGGACCGGTGGATCCGCTGGACGCCGCGCAGCTCGAAGTCGCCGCCGCTCTCGGCACCGGAGACCCGGTGCGCCTGCGCGCCGCGCTGGACTATTTCTCCCAGCTCTGCTCCGGCAGCCCGCGCACCATGAGCCGGTGGAGCACCGCCCTGCCCCGCATTTTCACCGGCAGGCTGGACCACCTGGCCGACTCGGTCCCGGACGAGCAGTTCGTGCGCGAACTCGGCGCCGGGTTCAACAACGTCACCCTTGCCGCCCTCAGCCAGTGGGAGGACAAGCAACTCATCGGCCGCATGTGCCAGTTCGCGCGCTTCCTCCGCCGGCCGGACCACCAGACCCTGCTGAACAACCCTGCCGCCGCCTTCGCCCTCGCCAGACTGGGCTTTGCCATCGGCTTTTACGACCCGCAGCTGGCCCACTTCCTGGCCAACTCCGCCTACCCGCTTCTGGACACCCACATGCGCGAGGCTGCCATGAACGACCTCGACCGCCAGATGGGCCTCGGCAAGATTTTCTCCCGCATGTCCGTCGACCAGAAAATTTTCTGGCATGTCCGGCTCAACAGCGGGGACAAAACATGGGACTGGAGCGACGACGCCTCCTGCCAGGCTCGGAGTGCGCTCGTCCAGTCGCAACCGCACGACTGGCCCGGCTGGTCCGTCGTCCACGACATCGTCCCCACCCCGTGGTGGGAGGACCTGAAAAACCAGCTCGCGGGACGGAAGCGGACGCAGCCCGGCTCGGAGGCATCAGCCCCCGCATCCTCCTCCCGCAGCTGGCCGCGCTGGCTGCTGCCCGCCATGGCTTTTCTGCTCATCCACTTGGGCTGGCAATGCTCCGAGACCGACCGGCGCAGAGCCAGAGCTGCGAAGCCGGAACCCTTGGAACAGCTCCCGGTGCTCCCGCTGCCCAAGCCCCCGCCGCTCCCGGGTCAGCCCGAGCCGAAATTCCTGCCACCCGGCTATCCGCTGGAACGCCCCGCCCCGGACAAGCCGGAGCGGACCCTCCGGCCAGCCGGTGCGCAGGACTGAAATTCGCCGCGGGGCGCAAGGGGGCCGGGCACCCTACCTCGTCCTCACCAGCAGCCGCACAAACCGCCGCAGATCTGCCGCCGAGGGTTGCGCCGCCAGCGCAACCCAGTCATTCAGGCCGGTGCCGGTCTGCACCTCGGTCACCACGTCATCGGCATTCTTGAGGGTTGCGTAGGTGATGATCAGACTGCCGTCGACACTCACGGAAAAGACCGGAGCCGGAGGCTGCGAGGTCGCGTCCGCATCGCTTGTGCCAAAGGCGTACTCGACCAGTGCGGAGAATCCGTCGCCATCTGCATCCGCGCCGGGCGTCCCGGTGAAGGCCAGCGCATCAGTCGCGCCAGGATTTCCGCCAGCCAGCGTGCTCGGCCGCCAGTCGTAGACGTTGGGATCGGGAGCCGTGCTGCTCAGGATGCGGATCAGGGATTTTCCGCCGCCGTCCGTGCTGCCCATCGAGTCATCATAGGTGAACCGGAAAATCGGCAGGCCTGAGGCCGAGTAGAGAACGATGGTTTCTCCGCTGTTGTCGAGAGCCCCGGTGAACTGCCCCGGAGCCAGCGGACCCGCGGTGGGATACCCCGCTGCAAAGGCCACCCGGTCACGCACCACAAGGATGCGGCCATGCGCAGCGACCTGCACGCCGGACGGAAAGAGGTAGCTGATGCCCTGGCTGTTTTCTTCATCGAAATGACAGCCGCTCAAATCCAGCGTGGCCCCGGTCAGGTTCACCAGCTCGATGAATTCCGTGGCGTCACTGTTGCCGGGCGGGTTGTAGTTCAGCTCACTCACGGCCAGCGAGCCCGCACCGGCCGGGAAGACGCCGCCGGAGCCCGTGGTCGTCACCGTGATCGTGCCCAGCTGCGCCCCGAGCTTGTTGTAGGCGACCAGCGTGGAAGTCGTCGTGCCCGCCGCCACCGGCAGCTGGAGCGTCCAGGAGTTGTCATCCGTCCACGTCACCGCCAGCGGCTCGGTCGCTCCCTGGAGCCGGATCTCGTCAATATTGATCCAGCCGTCACCCGTCACGGTCGTGAAAGGCGTGGCGACCGTGACCGCGCTGGCGCTTGTGCGCGAGAAGACAACCGGCGGGATGGGCGCGGTCTGGCCGCCTGTGCCGTTGATCACGTCCCGCGCAAACGTCGCCCGCGGCCCCAGATACGCGGCGATCTGGCCCACCATGTCATCCGTGCCGAAGCGGGAGTAGTGCGTCGCCCACGTCGTCATGACCGGCGTGTTGAACGTGCGGTCCAGAATGTCAAGCAGGTGTCCGTAGAAGAGTCGCTTCCAGACCGGATTCGCGATGAACTTCGCAAGGTCGCCGCCCGCCGTCAGGGACGCCGTCGGCGTGCCCTGGTTCAGGAAGTCCAGATCCCACGGGATGAGGACAGCCTTTTGCCCGGGCGGGAAATAGAAGAGCGTGTTGTGCTGGCCGCCCCCGGTGCCAAGGTAATTGTCCGTCGTCCCGTAGAGCGCCGCCGGAATGGTCGCGCGCAGCCACTCGTCCACGTTGACGTATTGATCGACCAGGGTGTTAAAAGCAGCCGAGCCCCCCGTCTGGCCGACTGCATCCACCACATTCATGAGGCCGCTGTAGTCGTCCAGGTCGCGCGCATTTTGCGTCAGCCAGTACCAGCGGTAGGTCTCCTTGTCGGGCCCCAGGTTCACCACACCCACCCCTGGCGGCGGCGTGGTCGTCTGCGGGTACTTGGGATTTTCGGGCACAACGGCCGCATCCACCACGCGCGTCGTTGGGTTGATCGTCTGCGTCAGCACGTAGATTCGCTCGTATTTAAACATGGGCCCGGAACTGCCATTGTCCCACTGGTTGTCGAGGAAATTTCCATCCAGCCGCGTCTTCGACATGATGGCCGGGCCGAGCAGGTTCACCGCTGTGAAGGCACCGGGAGGGCTGCTCCCCAGAGCGGGAATGAGACGGATGATGTCGTCCTCCGAGGCGTAGATGCCGCCCGCCGAGTTTTCCAGACGCTTGAGCAAAATCTCCTTCTGCCCGGCGCTCGTGCCGCCGGAACGGTCCACCCCCACCGTGTCGTGGATGCCGTGCAGCAGCTCATCCTTCGCAAACTCGAGCGTATAACCGCAGCGCGTGTCGACCAGGCGCCCGTGTTCGCTGCTCTTCAGCCTGACGCCTGCCCGGTAGTAGACCTCGCTCTCGTCAAAGATCACCGTGCACGGACGCGCCAGGTCCCACATCAGATTTTCCCACTTGTACATGTCGGTCGCATCCGCCGCAGGCATCACCACGCGGATGTTGTGCGGCTTTGCCCCGCTGGCCAGTGTCAGCTGCGCACGCCCGTCCTGCCACGGGATCATCGCCCGCGAGGCCGGACCGGTGGCCGGGAAAAACGCGACCGCCCCGGGCGTGTCCGTGGCCCGAATATAAAACTGGACAAGAGCGCTGGCCGGCTGCCCCGCCACCGTCCCGGTGTAAATGCCGTCGCCCGCCGCAGTCATCGCCGTGCTGGTGAAGGCCGCCCCGTTCACCGAGGTGAAGAGCTGTACGCTGGCAATGCCATCCGGGTCATTCACCTTCACACTCACCGTGGCGGCCTGGGAAACGGCGGGCACCACCGGCTTGTGGCCCAGCGCGTCAAAGGTGGGGCCCGCATTCGCCAGAAAGCGTCCGTTCACCGCACCGGGCGTGCCCCCCGTGGCCGGAAGGGCGAGCAGCGTCTGCCTCGCCAGCCGGTTCACGTAAAGCCGGGTGTGCAGCCGCTCGGAGCCGCGAAGCCACTTCGCCCGGAAGCTGATCGTGTACGTGTCAGTCGAGACGGTGGTGTGAAAAGCCGCGCCGTTTTTCAGCGTGGTGCCGGCATTGTTCGCCATGTGCTCCGTGCCGCCCGTCGCGGAAACCTTGAGCACCTTGTTCCCCGCCGAGAAGGGATCATCCACGATGCTCCCGATGTGCGTGCCAATCACCCGCCATTTCGACGGAGTCGTCTCCCCCGTGAAGCTGCCGTTCTGGATCAGTTCCACATTGCCCTGCGTCACGTCCTTCACGCTCACGTCGTCGATCAGCATCTCCCCCGCATTGAGCAGGCCAAAAAGGAATTCGTGGTACGTGCTCGGATCAGTGCCCACCGGCGGCGCCCCGGTGCCGGGGTAGGTGACTGTTTGCCAGCCCGTGGCCGTGCTCTCGTCACTCGCATCCCAGGATTCACCCTTCGAATTGTCAGCGTGCGGGTCGCGCAGCTCCAGGCTGGAGCCGCCACCGTCGGCCCACTCGCTCCAGCGGCCGCCATCATTGTAGGTGATCTCGTCCGTGATGTTGTCATTCTCATCCCGCAGGCGCAGCAGTTCCCCACCACCGCTCAGGCTGCCGCTGAAGGGGCCAAACGTGGCACCCGCCGCCACTGCCGGATGCAGCGCAGCGAAGGCCGCCTTGTCCCAGACGACCACCACGTAGCCACCCGCCGGGACCGGCGGCGTCAGCGCCGGGAAGGTGTAGGAAATCCCGTCGCTGAATTTCCATCCACTCACGTCCACAGGCGAGGCGCTCTTGTTGTACAGTTCCACCCACTGCTCCGGGGAGGCGCCCAGACCGTGGTAAAAAATCTCATTGATCATTATGGCATCACTCACCGCCAGAACGTTGGCCGCGCCGGGTGTGGAGGTGGTCGGGTGCTGCCAGCTGCCGTCGGCGGCCAGACCGCGCGCCCGGTTCGTCACCATTCGGGCATCGCGGAAATCCGTGCCGCCCGGAGCAAACAAGATGAGCTTCATCCCGTCCGCCAGCACCAGCCCGAGCGATGCCGTGGTGAAGGAAGCAAAGCCACCCGCCGGGATCAACTGCACCGGCAGCGGGACCACCGCGCCCGCATCCGTTTTCAGCGACCAGCCGCTGGTGCTCAGCGCTGAGATCGAGCGGTTCCTCACCTCGATGAACGGAGACGCATCCGCCGCGCCGGAAATCTCGCTCAGGATCAGCCCCTGCGCCGCATCCGGCGTCACCGTCGGCTGCTCATCGGTGATCAATTCCGCTCCGAAGAGCAGGTCATTGCTTCCGGAAAACTGGTGCACCTCCGCGCTCAGCACGTTGGCTCCTTTCACCAGGGCGGACGAGGGAATGCTGATCGCGACAGGCGTGAAGCTCGCCTGGCCCACCTCGGCCGTGGCCGGCACATTGCTGCGCCAGACTTCCGTGCCGTTAAGGTAAATGACCGCCCCGTCGTCGGCCACCGGCCAAAGTTCCAGCGTCGTGCGCGAAGCCGCCCCCAAAAAGCTGAACGTTTTTCTGAAATAGCGCGGCTCCGGCCCCGCCACCGCATTCGTGGTTTGCTCGGCTGGTGCGGGCATGACCGCAGGCACCGCGCCGTAGCCGCTGCCGAGCTGCCCGACTTCAGCCGCCGTCAGCGCCCGTGTCCACAGGGCCACGTCGTCCACACGACCCTGGAAGTGCTCCGCGGAGCTGTTCGTCGTGCGCCGGTCGCCGCCGACAAAGAACGGCAGCTGTGTGTTGACGAGCGCGCCGGGGATCGTCCTCGTCGTTTCGAAGACGCCATTCTTGTAGTAGTCCAAGTTTAGGCCCCGCTTCACCACGCACATGTGCACCCAGCTCGTCGTCGGCAGATCGCTGTAGTCGAGGGATGTCGTGCTGGAGTTCCGGCTGTACTGCACCGCCGTTGGCGTCAGCTTGATGAACTCCCGGGGCGTCGTGTCCACGCCTGACGGGTTGGCCCGGTTTCCGAGAATGATCGAGCCGGTCTGGTCTGTGAGCGTCGCGCCCACCGCCGACCACGCCCAGCAGGACCAGGTGAAGTCATTCGTGGCCGTCATCGCCGGCAGCAGCAGCAGGCTGGGCAGGCTCGTTGCCGGATCAATGATCTCCATGTGGTCATTCACCCCGTCGAACTCTGCCACCTGACCGCGCACGGGATCGGAAACAAACGCCGCCCCGTTGGCCATGGTGCCAGCCGGAGCACCGGAGACCCCATTCGCCGCCGTGGCTCCGGTGGTCTCGTCAAAATTCCAATACGCCAGCATCCCTGCCGGGAACTGGTTCGGGCGAACCTGGTTGAGCACCGCCCCGCCGCCCGTGATGATCGTCGGCCCGCTCTTCCACGCCGCGTCGTCAAAGCCCGCCGTCTTCCACCCCGCCGGCTCCGCAGCACCCGTGTCCAGGTATTTCCACGTCGCGCCAACAGGCACCACCCGCGTGCGGATGTTCGTCGAGCCTGCGGCCTGGAAGTTTGACAGGCCCGGCGTGCCGCCCACGTCCCGGCTGGCGCTCCACTGCTCCGGCCCGCTGGCCGCACTGGTGAAGCGCCGTGCCAGCGTCACCCCGCTGCCGTCCGGTCCCAGCGGCCAGTCGCCGCCGTCGCTGTAGGTCACCTCGTCCATCACCCGCCCGTTCCGGTTCACGATGCGGATCGTTTCCCCACCGTTGTTCAGCGATCCCGTCCACGGCCCCACCGAGCCGGGCAGCTTCGACGGCACCGCCGCCAGCACCAGATACCCACCGCCAGGCATCGTCGTGCCTCCAGGAAATGTGTAGTCAATCCCGCCGCTGATGGACCACCCGCCGATATCCACGTCCACCCCCTGCAGGCTGCGCAGCTCGATCCATTCCGTCTCCGCCACCTCGTCCGCCGGGTGGTATTGGACTTCATTAATGATGAGAACGCTGTCCGCAGCCGCCTGGACGGGCAGGTGCAGGCCTGCCAGCACGGCGGCGAGGCAGAGGGAAACGGGGAGGCGGGGTTTCATGGCAAAGTGGGGTCAAAACGATATTTGGAGGCGCAAGAAAGTAGTGCGGGTATTGCCTCCGGCCAACCCGCATGCGTGCCCCAAGCCAGGCTGCCCCGCGTTCCGGGGGCAGCCTGTGCAGGGGTGCCTGCCGTTACGGCAGGACGATGCGCAGGCGGGCGAAGTCGCGCGGATCACCGGCACCAGGGAGCGGAATCGATGCCTTCACCTGCTGGAGGATGCCGTCATCGCCGAGGATGGTCTCGGAGGCGCCAGTCGCGCTCCACGGGCCGTCCACGTTGTCAGAGATCTCGATGATGAAGAGCCATCCTTCCGTCACTGCCGCCTTCACCCGCGTGTAGGTCAGCGTCAGGTTGGTGCCTTCGAGCGCCGCGACGGGCAGCTTCGTCTGGTCCGAAGCCGCATCACCCGGAGCCGCGCCGATGGGCGTGCCACCGAGAGCGTATTCCACCAGGTTGCTCAGGCCGTCCAGATCAGGGTCCGCGCCGTCAGCCGCGTTGCCGGTGTTGGCGTAGGTGCCGAATTTCGCATTCCGCCACGTGGCGTAGGGGCTGTTCACGTAGAGCAGATCATTTCCGCTCACCACCACCGTGCCCGTGGCTCCGCCCGGCAGCGTGACCGCGCCCAGGGTGCCCGTGATGCCGCCAGCCGCCGTCGCCAGCTTGTACACGCCAAGTCCCGGAGCAGCAGCCGCAGTCACCTCCACTGTGTTGCCTGCGGTCAGCGTCAGCGCGCCGGAGATGTCCAGCGGGTCCTGCGCGCCAGGCGTTGCCGCCAGGGCCAGGAGGAGCTTCCCGTCATTCGTCACCGCACCGGTGATGGCGCCCGCACCAGCCAGCGTCTGGCCCGCCGCGCGGAAAAGCCCGGCCGCACTGGCATCCAGCGTGGCTCCAGCGGAGACCGTCACCACTGGAGATGTGGACAGCGTGGCCGCCGCACCGAGAGCCAGCGTGCCATTGCTCACCGAGGTGCTGCCCGTGTAGGTCGTCGCGCCGGTCAGCGTCAGGCTGCCGGTGTCGCTCTTCACCAGCGCTCCGGGGCCGGAAATGGCGGCGGCGGAGGTTGTGGTGGAGGTCTGGTTCACCGTCAGCGTGTGCCCCGTGCCCGTGATGATCGATCCGCCCGCTCCGGCCAGCTCCGTCACCGTCTGGGCGGCATTGTTCAGCAGTAGTTCGCCCGCATTCACCGCCAGCGGCGCATTCGACAGCGCTCCCGCCGCCAGCACCCGCACCCGGCCCGAGGCCACCGTGGTGCCGCCGCTGTTCGTGTTCGCTGCTGTGATTTCCAGCGCCCCCGTCCCGATGCCGAAGGGTGCCACTGCACCGCCCGAGCCCTCGGCAAAACTGACGCGGAACGCGCCGTCGATGGCTCCCAGCTGGGAGGGATTGTTCGCCACTCCATCCGGGTTGCTCGCCGTGATCGTCGCATCCGTCGTGAGCGTCACGGCGCCGCGCAAATTCGTGAGGCGTCCGAGGATGAAGCTGTTGTTCACGGTCACGGGATTCGTGGCCGTTTTGCCCGTCGTGGCGGCGCGGATGTTTCCGCCGTTCATGGTGATCGTGCCCGTGCCCGCAGGCGTCGTGCCGGCCGCGCCACCCAGGGCGAGGATGCCCTCATTCACCGTCAGGCCGCCGGAGAAAGTGTTCGTCGCAAAGAGTGTCGCCGTGAAGGATCCCTTCTTCGTCACCCCACCGGGACCGCTGATCACTCCGTTCACGTTCCCGGTGCCGGTCCCGTCCCGCGTGGTCTGGGAAATGAGCAGCGCATCCGGCGTCGTCGCATTCAGCACGATGGGGCTCGCCCAGAGTGTCAGGTTCAGCAGCTCGATTGTCCCCGCATTCACCGTCGTCGTGCCTGTCTGGCTGTCCGCCGCCGCCACCGCCGTGTTGGCAAAGGTCTGCGTGCCCGCGCCATTTTTGACGATGTTCAGAAGGCCTGCGGCCCCGTTCCGGATGATGCCATCGTAGGCGTAGTTTCCGCCCTGCGTGTCGATGGTCAGCGTGGACGGCAGCGTGGCCGAGTTGTTCGCCAGCACCGCCGCCGCGCCCACGGTGGAGTTGATGCCGCGGATGGTTTCATCAAACCCGTTCAGGTGGAAAAACGCGCTGTTGCCGCTGCCCCCCGCCGTCAGAGTAAGCACCGCAGCATCCGCTATCTGGTTGGAAGCGCCAAGACCCAGCAAATCCGATCCCACTGCATCGCCAATCTGAATGGCATTCGAGGCGATGGCGTTCACCCCGCTCTTCTGCAGGATCAGCGAACCTCCCGTCACCGTGGTCGCGCCGAGGTACGTATTGGCCGAAGTGCCGTCCAGCGTCAGCGTGCCGGCTCCGGTTTTCGTCAACGCCAGGGACTGCCCCGCGCCCTCCTCAATGGTGCCGCTGTAGGTCGTCGCCGCAGCCTGGTTCACGGTGAGCGTCGTGGTCGTCGCGCTCGCCCCGTTGTCCGTGACGATGGCACCCGCCACTCCGCTCAGGCCGCCGATGGTCGTGTTCACTTCATTCAGGTCGAGCATGCCCGTCGCACCGATGGAGACCGTCGTCGGGGCAAAGGTCGTCGCTCCGGTGAAGCGGGCTCCGCCGCTCGTCACATTCAGCGCGGGCACCGTGTTCACGCCCGAGTAGGTCGTGAAAAAGCCCGGCGTGCCGGTCTGCGTGACAGAGCCGGCTCCCAGCAGGTTGTTGGGGACAAGGGAATCATCCGTCCGGCTCAGGACGAGCGAGGTCCCGCTCGCCAGCGTCACAGCCCCGCTGCCCAGCGTCCCGGTCGTGCCTCCACCGCCCACATTCAGCGTGCCGGCATTCACATTCGTCGCGCCGTAGGTGTTCGTCCCCTTCAGGATCACCGTTCCGGGTCCTGTCGCGCTCAGGGATTTTCCAGCACCGGAAATGTCCCCGCCCAGGGTCAGCGTCGTCCCTGCCGCGGCCAGCGCGTTCAGGTTCGAGCCCAGCACCAGCGGCGTGTTCAGCGCGTGGCTTCCCGTCACTGTGCTCACCGCCGCCGCAGCGATGCCGTTCTGCAGCGTCACCGGATCCGTCCCGGTGATCGTGTAGCCCGCCGCGTTGTCAAAGACGACCGTCCCCACCGTTTTCGCCCCCATGTTCGTCACCGTCCCGCCTGGAGCCAGAGCAGCGAATTTCGCCAGCGTGCCCAACCCGTTCGCCGTGCCAGCCGTCCAGTTTCCACCCGTCGTCCACTCGTTGTCGGCAGAGCCGTTGTTCCACTCCGTGCTCAGCGCGTCGGAAATGGCCAGCTTGATCACCGTGCCGACCGTGTCATCCACCACATCGTAATATTTGCCGATCTGCGGGTTGGCCACGGTCAGATTCGAGATCGCTCCCGTGTAGGTGCCGCTGTAGTCGATGAGGTTGTAGGTCCCGTTGTCGGAGAAAGGCGTGGACGTGTTTTCCTGGAGGAGCGTCATCACCCCGCCGTTCAGGGCCAGGCCGCCCGCGCTGGCGACCACCGTCTGGTCGTTCGTCGCCCCGCCCGCGCTGAACTCATACTCCAGCGCGGATCCGGTGTTCAGATCCAGCGCATTCACCGTCAGAGTCCCCACACTGTTGCCCGGAGCCAGTTTCCCACCGGACTGCACCGTCACCGTGCCGTTCACCGGACCGGTGCCGCCCAGGCCTGCTGTGTTCGCCACTGTCACCGCGGAGGCGGCATCCAGCCCCCCGTTCACCCGCAGCACCCCGCCATTCACCGCCGTCGGGCCGGTGTAAATCTGAGTCCCGGTCAAGTTCAGGATGCCCGCTCCGGACTTGCTCAGTCCGTCCGCCGTCGGATTGGAAATGCCGGACACCGTGAAGACTGCGCCAGCCGTGGACACATCGAACGCCGCCGTCTTGCCCGCGTTGATCGTGAAGTTCCGGTCCGTGCCAGCCGCCGTCGCCCCCGAGTAGCCCAGCGACCCGCCGTCAAAGACAAGATTGGCCGCTGCATTCGATGAGGCCCCCAGCGAACTTGCCGCGCCGCCATTTCCCGCCGTCGTCACCGCCAGGGTGCCGGCCTTGATCGTCACCGGCCCCGCGAATGTGCTCCCCGAGCCCGCCAGCGTCAGCACGCCGGCTCCGCGTTTCTCCAGGCCGCCCGCTCCACCCAGCAGATTCTGCGTGATCGTCGCGCTGATTCCATTCGAGTCGACGATCGCCCCGTTCGCGCCCACGTTCACCGTGTCCGTGTTGCCCAGGTAGTTCGTCAGAGCCCCGCCGTTGCCGCCCGCGCCGAGGAATTTCAGCACGCCGCCGTTCCAGTTCAGCACATTGTTCCAGGCCGTGCCCGCTGCCGCATCCCCGCCGGAGAAGGCCACCGTGCTCAGCGTCGCTGTGCCGCCCGCCGTGTCACCCAGCGTGATCGTCGTGTTGCGGATGCCCGCCGTCGCCGTGTTGCCCGACCCGATGTTCGCCGTGTTCGAGAAGGTCACACTCGCATTTCCCCGCACCAGCAGCTCCCGCGTCGTGCTCTGCAGCGCGATGGCGCCCGTCCAGCCCATCAGGAACCGCGGCGTAGTTGTCGTGCCGCCGGAAAAATCCGCCTTCGAGTGACTCCGAACCCCGATGAAGAGGCCGTCATTCGCCCCCGCACCTGGCATGTTCAGGATGCCCCCGCTCATGTTGAAGATGGACTTGCCCACGCCCGCACTCGGCTCGCCAATGCCGATCCGAGCCTGGCCGCTCGCCCCCGTCGTGCTCAGAGTGAGCGTTCCGCCCGTCATGTTGAAGACGGCATCCGTCGCCATCGTCGTGTTCGTGTTGCCCACCTTGATCAAACCCCGCCCGGTAAAGCTCTGTCCCGTTGCGATTCCCCCCGTCGCACCGCCGCGAATGATGATCAGGTTCTGCGCCGTGTTGGTTGCTCCCATCGTCACCGCCGCACTGGGGGCGAAGGACAGAGACCCCGTGTTTATCGTGAAGGCAAAAAACGCATTGTTGTTGTCCCACGTTCCGCCCAGCACCACCGGGCCGCCGTCGCACGTCAGCTCACGGCTCGCCGTCACTCCGATGGGGCCGGAGTTAAACCGCAGCCCCGCCGTCCCCACCGCCGCATTGCGCGCCGTCAGATTCAGGTTCAGCGAAGCGCCGATGGTCTGCTGCACGGACGAGCTGTTCGTGATGTTTCCATTCAGGATGAGCTGGTTTCCCGTCAGGGTAAAAGCGGAAGCCCCGGCAGCAAAAGTAATCGCCCCAAAGTTCGACCCCGCAGCGAAATCATTCTGCGCCGTCAGATTCGTGGCCCCGGCAAAGGTCAGATTCGTCGTCGTGCCGACCACCGGAGCCGTCCCGCCCCAGTTGGCCCCGTTGGTCCATTTTCCGTCAGCGCCTCCTCCATTCCAGGTCTGCGCCTGCGCCAGGCCTAAGGGCAGCGCGGCAAAGGACAAAATGAGCAACGGCTTGCGGAAACCGCGGGAATCACGGCACAGTTGGGCGGGATTTTTCATGGGTGGGGTGGTTTGTGTGGGGTGGAAAAGTTCTCCCTCCGGAGCTGGGAAGCCCCAGAGAAAACGAATCCTAGTTGTAGTGGAAATCGCCACTTGCGACAAGACTTCTCTGCGCACACCACCCCGCTCCAGCCCGGCCAACACCTGCCCTCCCCAGGCTAACCTCCTTCCCTTCACACACTTTCCCGCCGTCCTCCCTGCCTCCCCTTTTTTGGGGACCCCTCCCCTCCAACCCCCTTAAACCCCGCCTGTCAGACAGATTTCCTCCCCGATCAACGCAACAGCGCCGGAGGGCGGCCGCAACGCACCTCGTGGCGCGATCCATCGGTTTCGTATCCGAGAGCCCGGTTCATGAATCGTCCGCTCCTCAGGCTTGGAGGCCCGCCGGAAACCAACCAGTCGAGCGGCCCAGCGGATTCATCTCCGAGCCCCCCGATTCCCAAGGCGGGACTGCCCAGGCCCGGAGGGCCGTCGGAGATTAGCCGGTGGCGCGAGCCACCGGTTTCCATCGCAGATCTTCGCCGCCCCGGCAGGGGCGTGGGAACGACGCGGAAAACACCGCTCGCGGGACACCCCTCAATCGCCCTGCCAACGCCCCTGCCGGGGCTCCCGAAATCGACCCATCATCTACCGGTGGCTCGCGCCACCG
>JANOAS010000387.1:0-26951 GCA_031411255.1 bacterium | reverse complement strand
TTTTTTATTTTTATGCCCCGCTTTTTTTTGGCTTTTTTTGGGGGTGTTGGGCGGGGGGGGGGGGCCGACTGGCAAGGGTTGATTGCCAGTCGCCGGGCTGATTGCGGTGCGGCGCGCTGTTACTTCTTTTTCCCCTTGGCGGTTTTGGCGGCCTTTTTGGGGAGGGTGGGGCGCTTGGCGATGCCGTCGTGGATGACTTTGAGCACGTCCTTGCGCTCGGCGCCGGTGAGGGTGAGGCGTGGGGCGCGGACCCACTCGCTGCCGAGGCCGGTCTCCTGGACGCAGAGTTTGATGTACTGGACGAACTTCGTGTGGCAGTCGAGGTGGAGCAGGGGGGTGAACCAGCGGTAGATCTCGCGGGCTTCGGCGAATTTGCCGGCCTGCATGAGTTCCCAGAGGTATTGATTTTCCTGCGGGAAGGCGATGCCGGTGCCGGCGACCCAGCCGTCGATGCCGAGGGCGGCGCTCTCGAGGGCGAGGTCGTCGACGCCGGTGAAGATGGAGTAGCGGCCGCCGACGGTGTGGTGCAGGTCGGTGATGCGGCGGGTGTTGCCGGTGGACTCCTTCAGGGCGATGAAGTTTTTCTGATCGGCCAGCTGGGCGAACATCTCGGGGGTGATGTCGTTGGCGTAGCTGATGGGGTTGTTGTAAATCATGATGCCGAGGCCGGTGGACTTGGCGACGGTGCGGAGGTGGGTCATGGTCTCGCGCGGGTCGCCCTTGTAGAGCATGGCGGGCATGAGCATGAAACCATCGGCTCCCATTTTCTCGGCGTCCTTCACGAACTCGATGGAGGTGGCGGTGCCGGTCTCGGCGACGCCGGAGAGGACGGGAATGCGGCCATTCACGGTCTCGATGGCGGAGGCAAGGACGGCGCGCTTCTCCACCGGGGTGAGGGCCTGGTTTTCACCGAGGGAGCCGAGCATGACGAGGCCGGAGACGCCGCTTTCGATGAGGACTTCGATGTGCCGGCTGGTGGCTTCGAGGTCAAGGGATTGGTCTCTTTTTAGCTGTGTGGTGATGGCGGGAAAAACGCCGGTCCAGGTGTGTGCCATGTGGTGTGTCGTGGGTTGGGTGTGGTGAAACCGCAGTGTGCTGTAGTACAGTGGAAGGGCAAGAGCGGTTGCGAGGAATTTTGCCCCAATTGTGTGGAGAAATTGACACAGAGCGGGCTTTTCCGCTATTCTGGATAGTAGCTGCTCTCCCTTTGGCCGCCTCCAACCCCAACCCCACCCCACGTTTCTTCTGCTATGAAATCCCTGCCCACCCCCGCAGCCTGGTTCTGTGCTGCGTTGTTCGCCGCCTCGTGCGGTTTTGTGTCCACGTCCCAAGCCTCGCTGGTGGGGCATTGGAAATTTGACGAAGCGTCCGGCACGACGGCGGCGGATTCGTCGGGCGTGGCACCGGCTCCGGGGACGCTGATCACGGGGGCCTCGTTCCAGCCGGCGGCGGGGAAATTCGGAGGGGCGGTTTATCTGAATGGCACCTCTGGGTATGTGGACATGGGGGATGTGGCGAAGCTGGAGTTCTCCCAGACGCAGTCCTTCGCGCTGGCGTGCTGGTACAAGCCGGACGGGGACGAGACGACTGGGGAGTTTCAGACGAACAGCGGCCTGATGACAAAGGGATACGGGCTGAGTCTGCCGGGGTCGGTGGCCTATGACACGGCGGGCTACTACCTGATGACGGTGAACTGGGCGGGTGCCGGGACTACGACCTCGTTCTTCCAGTTCGACTCGCGCCAGAGCAGCTCGGCCACCACGGCGTTCCGCTTTGTGCTGGCCTATCAGGCGCCGGACGCGGTGGTGAACGGCACATGGAGGCATTTTGTCTCGGTCATCGACCGCACTGGAAACCAGGCCCGAACCTACGTGGACGGCGTGGCCTACGGCACGAAGGCCATCGCAGGCGGGTCGGGCGGGGGCATCTGGGGCATGGGGGTGAACACGAGTTCGTTCATGGTCGGCAACCACTTTGCCCGGTATACGAAGGGGTGGTTCGACGATGCGGGGGTGTGGGACCATGCGCTGACCACCACGGAGATCACGAGCATTTTCAACAGCGGCATCGCGGGACTGGGTGACGTGGACGGAGACGGGCTGGCGGATGCGTGGGAAACGCAGTACTTCGGCGCGGGCAACCTGACCCAGACGGGAGCCGGAGATCCGGACAGTGACGGCCTGACCAACCTGCAGGAATTCACCTTTGGCACAAACCCGACGCTGGCGGACACGGACAATGACGGCCTGACGGACGGGGCGGAGAAAAACACGCACCTGACAAATCCCCTGGTGGCCGACACGGACGGGGACACCCTGAGTGACGGTGCGGAGGTGAACACGCACCTGACGAATCCGCTGAAGCGGGACTCCGACGGGGACAACTGGTACGACAATGAGGAACTGACCGCCGGGACGAGCCCGACGGACGCGGCCCTGCACCCGGCGGGCGGAGCGGCGGGGGATCTGTACATCAATGAAATCCTGACCGAGGCTGTGCCGAAGGCGAACGGGACGTTCCAGCCGCTGGACATGGATGGTGACTCGGAGGACTGGATCGAGCTGAGAAACAACGGGGCGGCGGCGCTGGATTTGATCGGCTGGCAGCTGTCGGATGATGTGCTGCTGCCCGCGAAGTGGACATTTCCCCACGTGAACATCCCGGCTGGTGGCTATCTGCTGGTTTACGCTTCGGGCAAAAACAAGTCGTTCAACGGCGTGCAGCCGCACACGAATTTCAAACTCTCCACGAGCGGCGCGGTGGTGCTGAGCCGTCCGGACGGGGCAGGGGGAAATACGGTGGTGAGCCAGGTGGGCGGCGCTGGTGTGGCGCAATACCCGTCACAGCGGAAGGGCTTTTCCTACGGGAAGCCGGACAACACGGCGGCTGGGGCGCTCTCGTTCCTAAAGCTGCCGACTCCGGGCGCGGCGAACGCGGCCGCCAACGCGGTGACGGGTTTCGTGGCGGACACTGTCTTTACCGGTGACCGCGGGCTGTACAGCGGACCGGTGCAGGTGACGATCACCAGTGCGACGCCTGGTGCGACTATTGCGTACACCTTGAACGGCAGCGTGCCGACCGAGACTAACGGCACGCAGGTGCCGGCGGTGGACGGGCTGACACCACCGACGGCCACGCTGACTGTTTCCGCCACGACGCTGCTGCGCGCGCGGGCATGGAAGGCGGACATGGGGTCGTCCAATGTGGACACGCAGAGCTACATTTTCCCGGCCAATGTGATGACGCAAAACGGGCCGACGCCGAGCATGGGCGTGGGCTCCGCCGCGGACACCGTGACCACTTGGGGCACGACCACAACCGGGGTGGGGAGCGGTGCGACCCCCATGGTGCTGACGGCCTTTTCCCCGCTGACGCAGTGGGGTGTGAACCAGGCGATCGCGACGGACCCGCTGCCGGACAATCAATTCCGCCAGAGTGACCTGCTGGTGCTGCCGACCCTTTCGCTGGTGGCGGACTGGAAGGACCTCTTCGGCCCGAACGCAGGGGAGGGGATCTACCCGCCGGCGTCCGGGGTGGCGCAGGAGGGAGTGGACCGGGCGGCCTCGCTGGAGCTGCTGAATCCCGGCACCTCGCAGACACTGCCGGTGACGAACGCGGCCTTTCAGGCGGACGGGAACATCCACGTCTTCGGCGGGACGAGCCAGGCAAGGTGGAAATCTCTGAAGCTCTCCATGCGCTTCCAGTGCGTGGACACGGTGAACTACAAGGCGTATGGCGACGGCGCGGCCAACCAGTTCGACAACTTTGTGCTCGACTCCGCGATGAACAACACGTGGATGCACCCCACTGATGCAAACCAGCGCATCCGCAGCGCCTTTTCCCGGGACTACGTGATGGCCGACCTGCAGAACAAAATGAGCGGGGCGGGCGGATTCCACACCCGGGCCTGCCACCTGTACCTGAACGGCATGTACTGGGGGATCTACTGGCTGCACGAAAAACCGGACCACCACTACGCGGCGAACTACTATGGTGGTTCCAGCAGCGAGTACGATGGATTCAAGCACAGCGCCACGGCGGGTGTGGACGGGGCGGCCAGTGCCTACCCGCAGACGGTGAACACGGCCCCGCTCGACCCGGCGCTGCCGCTGGGCTCCGGGACGATCACGGCGCTGAATGCCGCCTCCCAGTACTACAACTGCACGGTGCTGAAAAACTACGAAGACTTCCTCGACCTCATCGGCTCCGGATTCAGCGCTCCAAACCCCGCGCCGGACCTGACCCAGCCCGCCAACTACGCTGCCGTGGCCGCGGTGCTGGACATCGACCATTTCATTGACTACATGCTGCTCAACTTCGTCGCGGGCAACCAGGACTGGGCGGACAAGAACCTCTACTGCTCGAAGAGCCGGGCTCCGGGCGGCAAGTGGCGCTTCAGCAGCTGGGATGCAGAGCACACCTTCCGCAACGGCACGGAAAACTTCATCGCTGGCGGCGGGAACGAGGTGCCCCGGGCTGGTCAGCCGAAGGACATTCACAACAAGCTTCGCGTGAATGCCGAGTACAAGCTGAAGTGGGCCGACCACATTCGGAAGCACATGTTCAACGGCGGGGCGCTGGATGTGGCGGCGACGAAGAGCGCCTTTGATTTCCGCCACTTGGAGATCAGCGACGCCATCCGCGGAGAATCCGCCCGCTGGGGCCACACCCGGGCCTCCCTGCGCACGGCGGCCTCGGACAATTTCCCGAACATTCCCTACAAGCGCAGCGACTGGCTGACGGAGACTCTGCGCATCACCATGAACGAAACGGCGGGCGGCAATTCGCTCATTCAGAACCGGTGGAATCTCTACATGAACACCACGAACGGTGTCTTCCGGAATGCGACGTACAATCTGTATCCAACCACAGAGGCACCGAATTTCAGCCAGCACGGCGGTGCGGTGGCGGCCAATTACTCCCTGAGCATCGCAAATCCGAACGCCGCAGGCGCTGGCGTGATCTACTACACGCTGGACGGCAGCGATCCCCGCGTGGCGTTGACGGGTGCGGTGGCCCCCGGTGCGCAGACCTACGCGATGCCGGTCACCCTGGCCTCGTCGGTCACGGTGAAATCCCGCATCCTCATTGGCAGCGTCTGGTCGGCGTTGAACGAGGCGTATTTCTCCGTGGACACCGTGCCGGCCTCTCCGGCGAATCTGGTGATCTCTGAGTTTAACTACAACCCGTCCAACCCGACCCCGGCGGAAGTGACGGCCGGGTTTGCTGATGCAAACGACTTCGAGTACATCGAGCTGCTGAACATCGGCGCGAACCGGATCAGCCTCTCCGGACTGGCCTTCGCCTCTGGTGTGACGTTCCATTTCAACGGCGGCTCGGTCCTTGACCTGGCCCCGGGAGCCCGCGTCTGCGTGGTGGAAAATCTGGCCGCCTTCCGCATGAGGCATGGCAATGCACCGGTGGTGGCGGGCGTGTTCGAGTTGAACTCGAACCTGAGCAACGGCGGGGAGACGATCACGCTCATGGGCGTGGACGGTCTCACACCGGTCCAGTCTTTTGCTTACAACGACAAGGCTCCGTGGCCGGTGCAGGCGGACGGAGACGGTTACAGCTTGGTGCTGATCCGGCCGGAGACAAACCCGGATGAAAAGCTGCCTGCCAGCTGGCGCCTGAGTGAACTGGCCAATGACGGCGCGCCCGGGGCGGCTGACGCAACCCGCTTTGGCACATGGAAAACGGGCTACGCTGTCAGCATGGACACTGGCGACGACGACAACGACGGCGTGAGCAACCTGCTGGAGTACGCCCTGCGGACCAACCCGACCGACGGCGCCAGCGCAGTGCTCCCGGTGGTCGGCTGGGCTCCTTACACTGTGGGCGGCATGCCGGGCAGCTACCTGCAGATCGTCTTCACCCGGAGTGTGGCGGCGGATGACATCACCTGCCATGTGGAGTTTGCCACGGATCTGGCGGACTGGAGTGACGCCCTGGTCGCGGCGGTCATGGTCGGAGCCACCCTCAACGGAGACGGCACGGTGACGGAGACCTGGCGCTCGGCGACGCCCCTCGAAGGGGCGGTGCGGGGGTTCGGGCGGATGCGCGTCACCTGGCCGTGAGATTTGACATGTTCTTTGATCGTTTGGAAAAGTGAAGTATCTTGGCGGATGCGCCGCCTGGTCCCCCTGCTTCTTCTTGCGAGCATTTCCGCCTGCTCGATTTCGCGTTTCCGTCCGGGCAGCGCGGTGCAGCCTGCTGCGCCCGCGCCACCCGCACCGGCAAAGACAGTTGTGTCCGCCCCGGTGGTCCCGCCTTCATCGGTGGATGCGATCCCGCGCGGCGTGCCGCCCGGGGCGCGTTCCTTGTATATGAGCTGCAAGGTGCCGGGAAAATACATCGCGATGACCTACGATGACGGCCCGAACCCTCTGACAACGCCGCGCCTGCTGGACATGCTGAAGGAGCGGGGGATCAAGGCCACTTTTTTCGTGGTCGGCCAGCGCGCCGCCGCCTCGCCGTCCATCGTCAGGCGGATCGTGGCGGAGGGGCACGAGGTGGCGAACCACAGCTGGAAGCACCCAAATCTGAGCCAAATGACCGACGCCGCCGTGCGCGAAGAGCTGACCAGCACTCACAAGGCGATCATTGCCGCCTGCGGGGTGACGCCCACGTATTACCGCCCGCCTTATGGCGCGGCCACCCTGCTGCAGAGAAAATGGATCCGCGACGAGCTGGGCTACGTCACGGTGAACTGGGACGTGGATCCTGACGACTGGCGCACACCCCGCAGCAGCACGCGCACCCGGGACCGCATCCTCCACGGTTGGCAAAACAGCGTGGGGGTGCATCCTGGAGCGATCGTGCTCTCGCACGACATTCACAAGGAAACGGTTGACTGCATGCCGGAGGTGCTGGACACCCTCAAGGCTCAGGGCTACCAGTTCCTGACCGTCACCCAGCTGATGAACGTGGAGGCCATGAGCAGCACCACCGCGCAGCGTGTGGTCAGCTTTGGCGCGGGGGCCATGTAGGCAGGCTGGCTGCCGTGTTTCGGCATGCACCAGACAGAAGGTCAATCCGGCTCACTTGAATTCTGAGTCCAACGGACCGGTGGAATGCCGGCTGTCCGTCGCCCAATCGATGCCCGCACCGGGTGCGTCGGTGCCTCGGGTGATCGGATTTGGCGTTTCCTCACCTCCGGGGTGCCCTGATTGCGCCACTGCATCGGATTTTCCTGAATCCGGGGCAAAGTTGCCGGGTGGCTAAACTTTTCTGCCGGCGGCACCGCGCCCCACAGGTGAATCTTCGATCCTTGCGCTGAGGAATTCTCCTGGATTGGAGAATCGGCCATCCTGGGGAGTCGCACGCCTGCCATCCGGACAGGGGTGTGAATGCCTGCTCTGTGGTAATAGGCCAAGAAAATAAAGGTATTGCAGAGATTGTTGAGGGATCAGTGGCCCGTGATGCTGTGCTTGCACCCCGTCCCGTAGCACATCGCGTTTGAATTAAATCGGCAGATCTGCGAAAAAATTATGATAATTATGGTTGATTTAGAAAAACGATGAACTATAATTGCCATATTCCTAATATGTGTTAAAATACGGTACTTGTCCCAAACTGACGAGGCCTTATGGTTTTTAGAGTAAATGCATTTTTTTCCGGACTGACGGGCGCCTGCGTGTGTCTGGCCGGAGAGGCGTTTGCCTGGGAAACCTGGCCGAACTCAATGAGGTGGGTACCCCATCCCAACTCAACCACCATGCATCTTTCCTCCCATAGCAAACCAGTAGTCGCCGCCCGTCGCAAACGCCCCGCATTCAGTCTCGTAGAGATGGTCACCGTGGTGGCCATCCTTGGGATTCTGGCCAGCATTGCCATTCCAGTCTACTCCCGCGTCGCTGTCGGCGCGAAGGACGAGATTGCCGCCCAGATGGTGACGAGCCTGAACAAGGCGGTGGGCATCTACAACATGTCGCTGAGCACGATTAACATTGCCGCCAATGCAAATGATGGTGCCGATGAAAAAAGCATATTGGAAGCCCTTAGCAGCAAGGACATGGCGGTGGTGTGTGCCATCAGCACCTCCGGGGCGCCCACGGCAGGCGGCGGCGTGTTTTCCTCCTCGGCCGGGATTCCCTTCCTCCGCGGGACCAGCAACCAGTGCGTTCTTACGAGTTCGTCCAATTTGTCGTCCGATTACCGCGTCCGCTGGAATGGACGCTATTTCGAGCTGCTCCGCCGCGGTGTCGCCGGCACAGGCTTGAGAATTAAATTTTAACAGACCAGTCCCAGGGGCGCCTTCACTCCCTTCCACTCAGATACTACTCCTCCCTCAATGCACAGTACTTCGCCACTTCCTCCTCAAGGATTCACAGCAGACCGCAATTTCCAGCCCCACGGCGCTTCGCCGGACGGGGGCTATCCAGCCCAGGATCCCCGTGCGGGAATGAGCGCCGGCCCGGCGGCGTTTGGGGGAGAGGGGCGCGGCATGCAGCCGGCCGCAGCCGCTGGGGCACCGCCCACCATGGAGGATCTGGCGGCAAGCTACGGTGTTGTTCCCACTAAGCTCCTTCGTCCGGCCTGCTCGATTCCTGCCGAGACCATGATCCGCCAGCTGGGGCGGCTCCCTCACACGCCCCACCCCTGGCTTCCGTTGACCACTCTCGGCCCCATGATTGTCATGGGCCACTGCGATCCAAGCCAGACGGACTACTGGGGAATGAGTCCGTTTTTGGTCGTGCGCGCTGTGCTCACCCCGGACGTGTACGAGGAGGTGAAAAAAGACCTCGAAGGCCGACTCCAGCTTCAGCCCATGTCGGTGCAGAATCCCATGGAAGGGGCTCTGCAGCCGCCCGCCGAGGGTTCTGATTTGAAGGAGGTGTTCCGCTGGTTCGTGGAGAGCTACCCGCATCAGGGTGAGGACGGGGAGAAAATGGGTCGCCTGCTCAAGGAGAGTGAGGACAAGCCCATCGCGCGCCCTGATGACCTGAATTTCCTGCCGCGCCACTACGCGGCCGCCATGTGGCACATCGCCACCAAAAATCTGGTTTTCAATCCGGAGCAGGCCCCGTCCCAGGATTTGTTCCCGCCGGAACTGCTCGAAAAACATTCGGTCTACCCGCTGCACATTGGCGAGCGCTCGATTTACTTGATGTGCTCGAATCCGAGCACTTACGCATTTGAGGATGAATGGCTCTCCATGGGCCACGAGGCCCTGCCTCTCGTTCCCGTCATCGCGGATCCGGCCGCCATCCGCGCGTGCATCGCCCGGGATCGCGGCAAGATTGCGCGTGACAGCAAGGGGACAATTCAGGTTGGGGAACTGACGTATTCCGACCAGATCGCGAACCTTGTGGAGATCGATCCGGTCGACATCGCCCGGATCAACCCGACGAACCCGAACAACACGCCGGAGCAGGTGGTGCAGTGGCTGCTGCACCGGGCGCTGGCGGTCCGGGCCTCCGACCTTCATGTCGAGAAGTTCTACAACATGGCCCGCTTCCGCGCCCGTGTGGACGGCGAACTGGTGACCATTCACACCTGTTCCGAGGAGTTTCTTCCCCGCTACATCGCGATGTTCAAGAACTTCTGCGCCATGGGTCAGCAGCGTCAGGATGCCCAGGATGGACGTTTCTCCATCCGCATCGGCCAGCGCCGTCTGGACGTGCGGGTGGCCGCCGTGCCCTGCCGGAAGGAGCACCAGAAGCTCATCATGCGTTTCCTGGACAAGCAGGACGGCATCAAGAAGCTCTCCGAACTGAACCTTTCCCCGCGCCAGTCCGCCATCATTCGCGAGGTGACCCACCGGGACCAGGGGCTCGTGCTGGTGACCGGGCCCACCGGTTCCGGAAAAACGACGACGCTTTACGCCTTCATCAACGCGATCAACACGGAGAACATCAACATCCACACGATCGAAGACCCGATCGAATACGAGATCGAAGGCATCAACCAGACCCAGACCGATCCTTTTCACGGACTGACTTTCCCGACCGGTCTGCGGGCCCTGCTTCGTTCCGACCCGGATGTCATTCTCGTCGGGGAATCCCGGGACGAAGAAACGGCCCAGGCTGCCGTGAATGCGGCGCTCACGGGCCACCTGGTCTTCACTACCCTGCACGCGAACGACTCCCTGCGCGCCGTCTCCCGGTTGCTCTCCATGGGCGTGCCGAATTTCATGCTGGCCGACGCCCTCGCCCTCAGTCAGGCCCAGCGTCTTGTCCGCCGTCTCTGCTCCTACTGCAAGACAGCGGCCCCCATCACGCCGCAGATTGAAGATTTCCTCAATGCCAACGGCGTGCTTAAAGGCGGCGTCCGCCCGGACATGCCGGTCTACAATGCCGGGGGCTGCGCGGAGTGCAACGGCACCGGCTACTCAGGACGCGTTTGTTTGATGGAAATGTGCCAGGTCGGCCCTGAATTGTCCGCCATGATCGCCGCCAGTGCCCCGCTGCCCGAGATGCGGAAGGTTGCGCTCAAGGACGGCTTCATGACTCTCTATCAGGAAGGTCTGATGCACGTGCTGGCCGGGAACACCACCTTCGACGAGATCGCCTGCCTGAGCTACACCGCTCCGTGCATGATTGACAGCAAGTAAGCGGCTCCGTCAGCGCGCGCGGGCCGTTTTGAGGGCCTTGCGCGGGGGCGGGGGGTTAAAACGGGAACTTCGGCATGCCGGGGAACCCGCCCTTGCCCAGTCCGCCGCCGCCTCCGCCCAGCATCTTCATGATGCCGCCGAGCTGGCCCTTGTTTCCCATCATCTTCTTCATCATCTCGAACTGCTTCAGCAGGGCGTTCACGTCAGAGACCTGCATGCCGCTGCCCTTCGCGATGCGGATGCGGCGTTTGGCGTTGATCATTCCGGGCTTGCGCCGCTCCTGGGGCGTCATGGAGAGAACGATGGCCTCCGTGCGGGCCATCTTCTTTGGCTCGATCTTGAGATCCTTCAGCTTGCCCATGCCTGGCAGCATGCCGAGGATGCCCTCCAGCGGCCCGAGCTTCTTCATCATGTTCATGTGGCCGAGGAAATCATTCAGGTCGAAGGAACCGGAGCCCATCCGTTCCATCATTTTCATGGCGTCCTTTTCGTCGATGGCCTCGGCAGCCTTTTCCACCAGTCCGACGATGTCGCCCATGCCCAGGATGCGGTCGGCAAGGCGGCTCGGGTCAAAGTACTCGAGCTGGTCGAGCTTTTCCCCCACACCCGCGAACTTGATCGGGCGCTGCGTGACCGAGCGCATGGAGAGCGCGGCACCACCGCGGGCGTCGCCGTCCAGCTTGGTCAGGATCAGGCCGGTCACGCCCACGGCTTCGTGGAAGTGGGTGGCCACACTCACCGCCTGCTGGCCGGTGGCGGCATCGGCGACGAGGAGGATCTCTCTCGGGTTGAGGAAATCGCGAACGCGTTTGAGTTCCTCGACCAGATCGGTGTCAATTTCCTGGCGGCCTGCGGTGTCGAAAATGGCGCAGGTTGCATTTTGCTCGGCGATCCATTTCACCGACTCCTTCGCCATTTTCAGCACGTCTGTTTCCCCCGGGGGCGGGGTGAAAATGGGGACGCCCACCTCTTTGGCGAGGATTTCCAACTGCTTGATGGCCGCAGGTCGGTAAAGATCCAGCGCGATGAGCACGGGGCGGCGGCCCTCCTTTTTCAGGAGCCGGGCCAGCTTTGCCGCAGTAGTGGTTTTCCCCGCGCCATTCAGCCCGCACAGCAAAATGTAGCCCGGGGGATTCAGCTCCAGCGGCGCCGCATCCCCGCCGAGCAGGGAGCACATTTCGTCGTGGAAAATCTTCACCATCTGCTGCCCGGGAGTCACGCTCTGCAGCACCTCCACGCCCAGTGAGCGTTCCTTGACGTTGGCGATGAAGGATTTCGCGGCGTTGAAATCAACATCTGCCTCAAGCAGGGCCAGCCTCACCTCGCGCAGAGCGTCGGTGACGTTGCTCTCCGAGATTTTCCCCATGCCTCTGAGTTTCTTGAAGACACCCTCCAGGCGATCTGACAGTTGGCTGAACATGGCGGCGACTTTCGCACGGCTGGCGGGAAATGCAAAGGCGTGGTCCAGGGCGGTCGAGGGGGCGCCTTGGGAGATTCAGCTGAAAGACTCAATCCTGTCCTGGTAGACGCAGACCATTTTGCTCCGTGGCAGGAGGCGCTCCACCTGAGGCCAGACGCTCGACAGGAAAGTGTGGAAGTCTTTCCGCCTCATGTTTCCAAAGCGGAGATGAACGATTTAGGGCGGAGGGCGGCTGACCAGGATGCGGTTCGAAAAATCCGCGTCCTTTGTGACTATGACAAGTTCGTTCGCCTTGGCGTGATCCCAGAGGGCGGAGCCTGAGGGGTGCCCGGCGAAATCCGTGGCGTATGACACAGGTAGTGACGGCTGAAAGGCCAGATTCAGCGGCAGATTTTCATCGAACAAAAAGCCGTTCACGCGATGGCCTGGATCCGGAAATGATTCTCCATCAATCGAGTGATCCAAAGAAGGCAGGCCCTTACGTCAGCCTCGCACAACGAGGGATATGCCTCCAGAACATCCTCCACCGAGTCGCCTGCGGCCAAGAACCCGAGTACCGTCTGAAGGGAGATTCGTGTTCCCCGCACCACGGGCAGTCCGTTGCAGATATGCGGATCGGCGACGATGCGGTCAATGTTTGCAAGGCTTTCTTCAACAGGACTGGCGGCGGCGCTCATGCGCTTGTGCTAATCGGATTTTGAGCGGGTGTCAACGTGGTTGGAATTTCCCAGAGCGGCGGCGGCTGCCGCGGACGATGGCAACGCGGACGCATGATTGAAAGAATGCCCGCGCATTGCCCGTTGATCATTTCGCCTCCCCCCTCCACTCTTCCGGCCGCTCATGGAATCCTCCCTTCCCATTTCCGCTCCTGCTGTGCCGCCCTCCGTTTCCGGGGGGCGTGGCATTTCGCAGGCTGTGCTCTTCTTTGTGTTTACGCTGTCGGGCATTTCCGCGCTGCTGTACCAGCTGGTGTGGCAGCGGTCGCTGCTGACGATCTACGGGAGCAATGTGGAGTCCGTGGCCATGGTGGTGAGCGCCTTCATGGTGGGGCTGGGGCTGGGCAGTCTGGCGGGCGGGGAGGTGTCAAAGCGGGTGCGCATTCCGCTGGTGCTCCTCTTTGCTGCGGCGGAGCTGGGGATCGCGCTTTACGGGCTGGTCTCGCTGGATCTCTTCCGGTGGGTGGGGGACTCCACCTCGGTGGGGGCCGGGGCGCTGAAGATTGGGGCGCTGGCCTTTGCGCTCATCATGGTGCCCACGCTGCTGATGGGGGCCACGCTGCCGATGCTGGTGGCCTGGCAGGTGAAAAGCAACGGCGCGGTGGGCCGCTCGGTGAGCTGGCTTTATTTCGTGAACACCCTGGGGGCTGCCGTGGGGGCGTTTCTGGCGGCGTTTGTCTTTCTCCGCCTCTTCGGCCAGTCCGGTAGTGTGAAGCTGGCGGCCGTCATCAATGCGCTCGCCGCCGTGACGATCCTCGCCGCCTGGTTCGGCTCGAAGGACCGCCAATCGCAATCCTCCAACTGATTTTCCATGCCCCGCTCTGCCAAATACCTTGCCCTCGCCGCCCTGTCCGGCTTCATCGCCCTCAGCTGGGAAATCATCTGGGCCCGCTTGTTCAATTTCGTCACCGGTTCCCGCGCCCCGGCCTTCGGGGCCATGCTGGGCAGCTACCTGCTGGGTCTGGCGCTGGGCTCTCTGTGGTCCATGCGCTGGCAGAAGTGGAACGCGGTCGAGTCCGAGCGCAGTCTGTTCCGCCTCTTTGCCTGGGCCAATGTGGCCGCCTTCTTTGTCGTGCCACTGGCCTCGTGGCTGGTCGTCTGGCTGCCGGAGCACTTCTACCTGCCGGGCGGGTTTGATTTCCAGTCGTGGTTCTGGACGCTGCCGCTGGTGATGGCGGCCTCCGCCCTCCAGGGGACGATCCTCCCGCTGCTTTGCCACGTGGCCATCCCGGCGGATGAAAAGGCGGGGGCACGGCTGAGCTATGTCTACCTGGCGAACATCGTCGGCTCCGGGGCGGGGAGTTTGCTGACGGGGTTTGTGCTGATGGATGCTCTGACGCTGGCAAATCTCTCGTCCACCCTGTTGGTGGCATCGCTCGTCATTTCAGGCATCATGACTTCACGCAGCCAGCCCGGGTGGAAATCGAGCGGGAAAAAGTTCGGCGTGGTGTTCTTAATGAGCTTTGTCATTTTCACTGCCAGCCGTCGCTTTCTGAACGACGGCCTCTGGGAGCGTCTGCAATACAAACACGAATACAACGGTATGCGCTTTACCAAAGTGGTGGAGAGCAAGCACGGGGTGGTGACGATTGACACGAACAATACGGTTTACGGAAACGGGGCCTATGATGGCCATATCGGCACGACATTGACGCCGGGGGACTGGCATGTGAGGCCGTATTTTCTTTCCGCAGTGCATCCGAACCCGAAGCGGGTGCTCGTGATCGGTATGAGCGCCGGGGCGTGGACGCAGATCCTGGCCAGCCACCCGCAGGTGGAAAAGGTGGACGTGGTGGAGATCAGCCACGCCTATCTGGAGGTGATCGCGGCCTACCCGGAGGTGAACTCCATCCTGACCAATCCCAAGGTGACGATCCACATCGACGATGGCCGGCGCTGGCTGAAGCGGCACAAGGATGACAAATACGACGCCATCATGATGAACACGACGCACCACTGGCGGGAGTTCGCCTCGGCGCTGCTGTCGCAAGAGTTTCTGACGGTGGCGCGCGACCACCTGGCCCCTGGCGGGGTGGTGATGTGGAACTGCACAGACTCCCCGCGGGCGGCCAAAACCGGCATGACTGTTTTCCCCCACACGGTGATGTGCCTGAACAATTGCACGGCGAGCATGCAGCCCATCGAGGTGGACAAGGAGCGGTGGCGCCGGGTGTTGAGCGAGTACAAGGTGGACGGGAAGCGGGTCTTCGACCTGACGAGCGAGAAGGGCCGGGCGGACCTCGATGGCGTGGTCCGGATCTGCGACAACGACCGCGACCCGATGCCCGACGGAGCCCCGGACCGTTGGTGGATCACGACGCGGCCCCGGATGGAAAAACTCTGGGGTGGTGCGGAAGTGATTACGGACGACAATCTGGGGCATGAATACCAGTGAGACACCCTCGTGGTGGGCGCGGCTGATCCTGGCGCTGGCCGTGATGGCCGCCGCCACGGGATCGGCGGTGGCGCTGTTTCTCTGGAGCCTGGATGCGGTGACGCGGCTTCGTTTTGACCACCCGTGGCTGCTCTACGCGCTGCCGGTGGCGGGGGTGGTGGTGGCGGGCCTTTACCAGTGGCTGGGGCGCGGGGTGGAGGGCGGGAACAATCTGCTGATCGACCAGATCCACGAGCCCGGCGGTGGGGTGCCGCTAAAGATGGCGCCGCTCATCCTCGTGACGACGATCATCACCCACCTCTGCGGCGGATCCGCCGGGCGTGAGGGCACGGCGGTGCAGATGGGCGGCAGTCTGGCGGGCGGGTTTGCGCAGTGGTTTCGGCTGGAGGGCACGGCTCTGCGGCTGCTGCTCATGGCGGGTATCGCGGCCGGGTTCGGGGCGGTGTTCGGCACGCCGCTGGCGGGGACCGTCTTCGCAGCAGAGGTGCTGGCCGTTGGCCATCTGCGGGCGCGGGCGCTGGCTCCCTGCCTGGCGGCGGCGCTGGTGGGGGACTGGGTGTGCCACGCGTGGGGCATCGGCCACACTGTTTACCATGTGGCGGATCATCCGGTGCATCTGGAGTGGATGCTGGTGCTGAAGGTCCTGCTCGCCTCCGCGGCCTTTGGTTTGGCGGCGGCGGCCTTTGTCAGGCTCTCCCACGCGGCCTCCACCGGCTGGAAAAAAGTGTGCCCGAGCGTGCTGCTGCGGCCCGTGCTGGCGGCGGGCGTCATCATCGCCCTCACCGCCGTCCTGGGCACGCGGGACTACCTCGGGCTCGGCGTCTGGTCGGTCGAACCCGGCGCGGCGGTCATCCCCGGCTTTTTCGCCGCCGATCCGGCGCACCCGTGGGCCTGGGCTTGGAAATTGGTTTTCACCGTCATCACCCTCTCCAGCGGCTTCAAGGGCGGGGAGGTGACCCCCCTCTTTTTTATCGGTGCCGGTCTCGGCCACGCCCTGGCCGGTCCGCTGGCGGCCCCGGTCGACCTCATGGCCGGGCTCGGGTTCATCGCCGTCTTCGCCGGAGCCACGAACACCCCGCTCGCCTGCACGCTCATGGGCGTGGAACTCTTCGGCGCAGCCAACGCCCCGTGGTTCGCCATCGCCTGCTTCACCGCCCGCTGGTGCAGCGGACGCGGGGGGATCTACACGGCGCAGAGGGCGGTTGGGGAGGGGTAGGGGTATTTACCCGCCACTACATCTTGTGGTCGAAAAGAAAAACTACCCTCCATCTTGACGAATGCGTGTATTCTGTTGCCTCTTGCGTAAAAAGTGGCACTTTACAAAACCTGAGTTTCAGGTTTGTTAATTATTCGCATCGCCAAGAAACCATGCTCCTCAAATCACTGCTCATTCACGGCTTCAAGTCGTTCGCTGACAAGACCACGATTGATTTCCACTCCGGGGTGACCGGAATTGTGGGACCGAACGGTTGTGGCAAGTCCAACGTGGTGGACGCCATCCGCTGGGTGCTGGGGGAGACCTCGGCCAAGGCGCTGCGGGGGGGGGAAATGGCGGACGTCATTTTCAGCGGCACGGACAAGCGCTCCCCGCACTCGATGGCGGAGGTGACGCTCACCTTCTCCGACTGCGAGAAGAGCCTGAATGTTGACTACAATGAGGTCGCGATTTCCCGCCGGGTTTACCGGGACGGGAAGGGCGAGTACCTGATCAATGGCACGGTTTGCCGCCTGCGGGACATCAACGAGCTGTTCATGGACACCGGGGTGGGCCAGAGCGCCTATTCCGTGATGGAGCAGGGAAAAATTGACCAGCTGCTGAGTTCCAAACCTGAAGAGCGCCGGGCGGTCTTTGAGGAGGCGGCGGGCATCACGAAATTCAAGGGGCAGAAGCGGGAGGCGCTGCGGAAGCTGGAGTACACGGAGGCCAACCTGCTGCGCATCACGGACATTCTGGCCGAGCTGAAGCGCCAGATGGGGTCCATGCAGCGCCAGGCAAACAAGGCGAAGAAATACCAGGAGCTTTACCGGGATGTGTGGGTGCTGGACACGCACCTGAGCCACAAAAAGTACAACGACATGGTCGTCGAACGCGACGGGCTGCAGGTGTCCATCAACTCCTGGCAGCTGGAGAGCGAGCGCCTGAAGGCCGAGGTGGCTGAGCGCGAGGAGAAAGTGGGTGTGCTGCGGCGCGAACTGGAGCGGACGGATGCGCAGCTGGGCATCATCCGTCTCCAGCACCAGGAGACACAGAACAAGGCGCACTCGGCACAAAACCGGGTGGACTTCAACACGGAGCGGACCCGCGAGCTGGAGACACTGATTTCCCGGAATGAGGACGAGATCGAGCGTTCCCGGCAGCGTCTGGGCGAGCAGGAGCAGGAGCTGCGCAGTGCGGAGGACACGCTGGCCAGCGTGAAGGAAAACATTGAGCACCAGCAGACCCAGATCTCCGAATACGGGAGCCGGGCACAGCGGCACCGCGACGAGCGGGAGCAGATCGAGCGGGACCTGCGCGAGCTGCGCCGGATGAGCCACCTGGCGGAAACGGCGATCATCTCGGCCAATGCGAAGATTTCCAATGACCAGGCCCAGCTGGAGGCCGACAGCCGGCGTCACGATCAGCTGAGCGCGGAGCTGGCGAAGCTGACGGCGGAAAAAGAGGACCGTCTGCGCGAGGAGGAGCGCCTGACGGGCGAGATCGCGTCGCTGGAGATTCAGCGTGAGGAGCAGGAGATCCAGCTCCACGCGGCCCAGCAGGAGCTGCGCAACACCCAGGCGGACGCAGCACAGTCGGCCACGAAGGTGCGCGAGTCGCACAAGGTGCTGATGCAAAAACGTTCGCGTCTCGAAGTGCTCCAGAACCTCATCGCCGAGGGCGAGGGGCTGGAGAAGGGGACGAAGAGCGTGCTGAGCGGCCTGAACAACGCGGACTATTTCCAGAACCACATCCGGGGCCTGCTTTCGAGCTACATCGAGGTGGAGCCGGACTACGTGAAGGCGGTGGAGGCCGCCCTGGGTGCTCATTTGCAGACGATCATCGTCTCGGACTCGACCATTGCCGAGCAGATCATCGACACGCTGACGGCGGAAAAGCTGGGTCTGGCTGTGGTGCTGCCGGAGAGTTTCCTGCCGCAGGAGCTGCCGCGCCAGCTGATGACGCTGCCGTCGGGATCCATGGCGTGGGCGATGGACCGGCTGAAGGTGAAGAAGCCGGTTGGTCCGATCCTGGACTACCTGCTGGGCAACGTGTTGATCGTTCCCACGCTGCACGCCGCGCTGGAGCTGCGCTCGGTTTACCCGGACGTGTCCTTCGCCGCGCAGAGCGGCGAATACATCACGGCGCAGGGCATCATCCATGGCGGACGCTCGCAGGATGAGTTCAGCTCCATTCTGCAAAGGCAGAATGAGGTGCGCGACCTCGCCGTCGAGGTGGAACTGCTGGAGGAGGAATTCAAGCAGGCTGAAGTGCAGGCGGAAATCCTGCGCGAGAAGGTGGGTGAAGTGCAGCTTCAGATCGAAGATTTCACCGCAGTCCTGCAGCGCACCCGCGAGGCGCGCAGTGCGCGCGGCGGCGAGCTGGGCTTGGTGAAGAAGGAGCTGGAGGCGGTGGCGAACCGTCTGGAAAGCGTTGACTGGGAAAATACGGAGCTGGCCCGCCGCAAGGAGGGGCTGGAGGCATCCCTGGCAGGGCAGCAGCTGGCTCTGGCCACGGGACAGGCGGAAATGGAGGCCCACGCCGTGCGTGCCGGGGAGCTTGACAGCGCCCTGGTGGCGGCTGCCCACCTTGAGTCCGAATCGGCCGAGCTTCTCAATGAACTCAAAACCGGCTTGGCAGTGGAGCTGCGGGCCGAGCAGTCCCTGCGCCAGCAGCACGACCCGATGGTCGGCCGCCTGCGCGAGATGGAGGCGCTCATCGACCGCCGCCAGGGCGAGATCGCCAGCTACCGGGAGCGCCTGGTTTCCGCCTCGGAGGAAAACGAGCACCTCGGCATGGAGATCGAGATGAGCCGGCGCGAACTGAACGACCTGCAGGAGACGATGACGGCGGGGATCGACCAGCGCAATGAGCAGGTGGAGCAGAGCCGCGGGATCGAGCGCGAACTGAGCGAAGCCCGTCGCGCCGCAGCGCAGGTGAACGACCAGCGCGGCCGCGAGGAAATCAAACTCACGCAGGTCGGCCTGCGGGTGGAAAACCTGGCCAACTACGTGGCCGAGCGCTACCAGACGAGCATGGAGACCTTCCAGCAGGACGTGCAGCTGCTGGTGAACGTGATCAACGGGCTCAAGGAGAAACGCACACCCGGCAGCACCCGCCGTGCGGTGGCAAAGGAGGAGTCCCGTGAGGAAACGGAGACCGAAGTTTCCGCCACCGAACTGGAGGAGGGACAGGACCCCGAGCCCATGGTCATGGACGCGAGCGGCGAGGACGACTCGGAGATGGAAGTAGAAGCGGTGGACTGGGTCTTTGTCGACAGCGTGATCGCCGAGCTGAAGCAGCGTCTGGACTCCATGGGCCCGGTGAACATCGACGCGATCAAGGAGTTCGAAGAACTGGAGGAGCGCCACAACTTCCTCGACCGCGAGTTCAACGACCTGAACAATTCCAAGATCGAGCTGATGAACATCATCGGCAAGATCAACACCGAGACCAAGCGGATGTTCAGCGAGACCTTCGAGCAGGTGCGGGTGAATTTCATCCGGACCTTCAAGGAGCTGTTCGGCCAGGGTGGCCAGGCGAACTTGATCATGGTGAACGAGGAGGATCCGCTGGAGTCCGGCATCGAGATCATCGCCAAGCCGCCCGGGAAGAAGCCGACGAGCATCACCCTGCTGAGCGGTGGAGAGCGCTCCATGACGGCGGTGGCGCTGCTATTCTCCATCTTCATGGTGAAGCCGGCCCCCTTCTGCGTGCTGGACGAACTCGACGCGCCGCTGGACGAGACAAACATCGGCCGGTTCCTGAACATGCTGGACCAGTTCATCGACAAGAGCCAGTTCGTCATCGTGACACACAACAAGAAAACGATGCGCCGGGCGGATGTGATCTACGGCATCACGATGGAGGAGCGGGGTGTGTCCAAGCCGGTGGGCATGCGGCTGACCAGCGAGCACACCGGCCGGGCGCAGGTGCCGGAAGGCGCCGCCGTGCCGCGGCTGGACGCCCCGCCGGCGGACGAAGCCGGGGAGTCTGCGGTGGCGCTGCAGGCGGGAGGCTAGTCCTGCCGCCGGAAAAATCGCTGAGACGTTGCGCTTGCCCATTGCGGGCAAGCTGTTAGTCTGGCGAAAGGGCCGGCCGGCATTGTGGCGGGTCTGCGTTGTATGGTCACTGAAACACTCGAATTTGAATCACCCCAGTTTGTGCAGTCGCTTTTTGCGGGCGAGCTGTCGTTGCTGAAGAGTCTGGAAAAGGACACGGGGGTGAAGATCGTCACCCGCGAGGGCTGGCTGCGTCTGGAGGGGGAGGCGGAGGCCGTGGCGAAGGCCAGGCAGGTTTTTGCCCAGCTGGAGGAGGCGGTGCGCAGCGGCGGAGAGATGAGCGCGCAGTCATTCCGCTACGCGGTGAATGCGGTGCTGAAGCCTGACGGTGACGGGGAGGAACGGCTGGCGGAACTGACGAAGTACAAGCTGCTGGGAGGCGCCCGAAAACCCGGCGTGAGCCCGAAGACGCGGCACCAGCTGCATTATTTAAAAGCCATCGAGTCGCACGACGTGACCTTCGGCGTCGGGCCGGCGGGCACGGGGAAGACGTATCTGGCGATGGCGGCCGGGATCGCCGCGCTGAAGGCAAAAAAGGTGGGCCGGCTGGTGCTGACGCGGCCTGCGGTCGAGGCGGGCGAAGCGCTCGGCTTTCTGCCCGGGGACATGAATGAAAAAGTGCTGCCGTATTTGCGCCCGCTCTACGACGCGCTCTACGACATGGTGGAGCCGGACGAGGCGGAGAAATGGATCGAGCGCGGGATGATCGAGATCGCACCGCTGGCCTTCATGCGCGGGCGGACGCTGAGCCGGGCGTTCATCATTCTGGACGAGGCGCAGAACACGAGCCGCGCGCAGATGCTGATGTTTCTCACGCGCCTGGGCGAGGGGAGCAAGTGCGTGGTGACGGGCGATCCGAGCCAGGTGGACCTGCGCGACGGGGGCAGCTCGGGATTGCGCGAGGCGATCGGGGTGCTGAAGGGCATCGACGAGATCGCATTTGTGCAGTTCGACGGAGCCGACGTGGTGCGGCACCCGGTGGTGGCGCGGATCGTTGAGGCGTATGACCGCGCCAGGAAATAACGGTCGCCGCGGAGGGATGGGCGCGCCGGCATGAAGTCACTGCGCTGGTGGTTCACCGTCGGGGTGATGGGCGGGCTCTTCTGGATGGCCTGGCGGACGTGGGGCTGGGAGCGCGTGTGGCGCGAGGCGCAGTCGTCTGCACCGGCGGTGGAGCAGGAAAAACCGGCGTCCGCCGTCCGAAGAGCGGAGCCGGTGAGGAAAGGGGAGTGGGAGGAACTACAGGACGTCCGCCTCGTCGAGCACGGGGCGAATGACGGAGACAGCTTTGTGGTCAAGCACAAGGGCGGGCAGCACACCTTCAGAATTTACTACGCAGACAGCTGCGAAAAGTACAAGGACCGGGTGAATGTGGACCGGCTGGCCGACCAGGGAAAATACTTCGGCGGGCTTCCCGAGCGGCGCGTGCTGGAGCTGGGCGCCGAGGCGAAAGTCTTCACACTGGACCTGCTGGAGCACCAGCCGTTCATGATTTACACGAAGTGGGAACCAGTCTACGACAGCGGGCGGTTCTACGCCCACGTGTCCGTCGCCCAGCCGGACGGAGCCATGCACTGGCTGCCGGAGGTGCTGGTGCAGCAGGGTCTGGCCCGCATCCACACCAAGGGCGAGCCGCTCCCCGACGGCACGCCCATGAAGGAGGAAACGGCCCGCCTGAAGGCTCTCGAGCGCAACGCGAAGCGCGCGGGTCGCGGGGCGTGGCGGAAAGGGTGAGTCCCGGGGCAGGGCCGGGACACCCGAAAAATTGAGCGTCCTCTCCTCACACGAGTTCATCCCGCAGTGCCCGCGCCACGGCGGCGGCGCGGCTGTGGACTTCGAGTTTGGTGAAAAGATTCTTGGTGTGCGTGCCGGTGGTGTGGATGCTGACGCTCATGCGGTCAGCGATCTCTTTGGCCGTCAGGCCTTCGACCATGAGGGTGAGAAGTTCCTTTTCGCGTGGCGAGAGCGCAACTTTCTGCGGCATGGGTTTCATCAACTTTGCCAGCAGTGACACCACGCGGCTGGCGATGCTGGGCGACATCGGGGAACCTCCGTTGGCGGCTTCGAGAATGGCTTGAGCGACGACTCCGGCTCCCGTTGTTTTTAGCAGGTAGCCGCAGGCACCAGAGCGGATGGCTTCGCAGATTTTGGCTTCGTCCTCGAACACTGTGAGGATGATGATGCGGCAATGCGGTGCGGCGCGATGGATTTCTGTGATGAGTTCCAGTCCGCTGCGTCCGGGGAGTTCCACATCCAGCAGCATGACTTCGGGGTGCTCCTCTTTGCCGGCGTGGGCGAGAGCCGTGAGCATCGTTTCCCCGTTCGAAAAGGCACGCGGAGGTGACAGACCACGGTCACTGGTGCAGAGCCTCTCCAGACTGCGTCGGTAGGTGGCGTGGTCTTCGACGATCCAAACGCGGATCAGAGAGTCGGATTTCGAGTTGCCGGTCATCGTAAAGGTGTGCTTTTCAGGACTTGTGCCAGCGACTGGTCGCGGGGACGCAGAGCCGGAGGCTGGTGCCTGCACCGGATTTGGAGGAAAGTTGAAATTGCGCCCCTAACGTTCGCGCACGTTCCTGCATATTGCCCAGACCGTGCCCGGCAGATGCATCGTCAGGATCAAACCCCGCCCCGTTGTCGGAGATGTGCACCTCGAGTCCTTTGCCCGCTGGCACAATCCGGATGCTCGCTTGCGATGCCCGGGCGTGAGGGGCCACGTTGTGCAGTGCTTCTTTGCAGAAGAGATAGATCTCGCGACGCGTCTCCACGTCGGGTTCGAGTGTCAGTGGTTGCGGTGGCAGCTCGCAGGTGATGTCGATGCCACGGAGCAGGCGCTCGGTGAGCTGCTGAATGATCTCCAGCCAGTGCCCCTCTCTGGTGTGCCTGCGTGGGTGGATGAGCTGGATCATGTCCCGCATCGAGTCCGCGCTTTCCGCCGCGACCTGGCCGATTTCTGCGAGATCGGCACGCAGGCTCTCCAGCGTTGTATTTGGCTCGTGGGCGAACGAGGAAATCATGGCGATGCTGCCGAGATTGGAGCCGATCTCGTCATGGAGATCGCGTGCGAGTTTTTCCTGAAGGCGTTGCGCATCACGCTGACGCTGTTTTCGCTGCCGCACCAGCAGCAGGATGGAAAGCAGGCTGACTCCGCCAAGGCCGCCGATGCTGCCATAGACGACTTGCTGGCGGACGCGTTGCAGGTGGCCATCGATCCGTCGCACAAGGTCGCTCCGGTTGTCCTCCAGCGTGCGGCGGCGTTCGAGTTGGGAAAACCAATCCGGAAGCGGAATCAGGGTGCCTTCCGCCGTGAGGCCATCGGTGAGCTGCTGCGGTGCCCACTTCATGCCACTGGCTTCTGCGGCGGAATCGCTTGCGGTCACCCTGGCTTCCAGGGCCACGTTCTCGCCATTTCGCATCAGCATGAGTTCGGCCAGGGCAAAGACATTGTCCTTCTGCCGAAACCAGAGTCGATTGGCCGTGAACCTGACGTGCTGGATTGTGCGCCCGCCTGCGGGGAATCCGACGAAATTCATGCCGGGCATTGGAGCATAGCGATCCGTGCATTCACCGAGCACGATGGCGTCCGAGAAGTCCTCGTTGAGCGAGCCTTCGACTTTAAACTCCAGCGGAAATCCGTAGTCGAACCAGAGCGGCACGTCCCTGACCCGTGCCGGGACCACCAGGACTTCATCGATGGACATGGGCTCGCTCAGGGAGACCGTGACCTGCTTTTTCGATTCAGCGGTCGACGACACCGCACTGTGGAACCCGGGTGCCCCCGTCGGCCCGGGGTGCACCGGCAGACCGAGCGGTGTGATCCAATCGACCAGATTGGGGCGGGTCCAAGTGCTGGGGGCGGCTCGCGTGCTTGAACTGGCAACCGTGGCCCCGGCGGCAAGGTTGCGATTTCCCGATAGGATAAAGAGTTCTGCCATCGCGAGGACTTCCGGGCCATCAGCAGCCCAGGGGTCTGTGGCTGTCAGGCGAACCCGTTTGGTCGGTCTGGGTTCGAATCGCGCGACGACCGGATGACAGCCTGGATGCGGAAAGTCTTCCCGCGAGCTGTCGAGGACAACGGTCGCGTGCCCCCCGGCATCAAACACCTCGAGCACGAAGCGCACCGGAAATCCGTAGCCAGGGACCACAGCGGTGGCGGCCTTTGCCACCGCCGGCGCGAGCACCACGGTGTCCGCCAGTGATTCGTTGGGCAGTTCCACCTCCAGCCAGAAGGCGTTGTTTCCGGTGGTGAGGGCCGTTTTCAGTCCGACCCTCAGGCTTGTGTTGTTCATGGCGATCGCGGGAAGTTTCGCAAGCTCCTGATCGATGGCCATCAGCTCTTCCCCGAGTTGCCTGGAGGTTCCCCACGACCAAAACGCCAGGCGCTCAATCCCAGGCGCTTCCTGCCCTGGCACGCCGGGGGCCCGGAGGGGCAGGATGAAACATAGGTGGGTGAATTTCATTCCGTTGGAGAATGCGCCGAATTGCCGGAGATGGCGACACCCTACGTCGGGTTCTGGCGAACGCAGCGTGTTTTGTCCTCCCCAATTTTGGCGAGATGACGCCGGACCGCCTTCTGCTACCATGGTAAACTTATGTCCCTTATCCACTCATTATTCATGCTCAAGAATGCCGCCGCCGGCGCCGCGCTGAGAGCCGGCCACGTCTTACTGACGGCCGTCGTCCTTTGTTTGCTGGGGGGATGCGTCAGTGCTCCATTGCCCCCACGGCTGACGGTGGAGCAAAGCAGGCGACTGTCCGAACTTCCCCTGCCGTATTCGGTCGGCGTCGCGCCCTACATGCATCCGGTTTATTCAGACCATCTCACTGCCGCTCTCAAAGCCTCTGGCGCTTTCTCGAAGGTGGGGCCGCTGGCGTCCTTCAGTCGCCCTCCTGATCTGATCGCAACCGTGGAAAAGAGCGTCCACGGCACGGCGGTCATCCCAGCCCTGACATTCGTTACCGCCGGCGTGGTGCCGACCGTGGTCCAGGAGGATCATGGATTTGTTTTCTCACTGGCCCCGTCCTCACAGAGGTCCCGCAAGACGATGGTGGATGCCTCCTACTCAGGCACTACCACGCTGGGCTGGGTGGCTCTGGGCATTAGTGCCCTGCCCGGCTATACGGGAACTGAACCCGAACAGAGCACGCTGTTCATGAAAATGCTCGCCTATCGCACGCTGGCTGCTTTGAAAACCAAACCCCAATCAGAAACCGCGGCTTCGCCTTCGACCTCTGCCAAACCATGAAACGGATTCTTGTGTTGTGCAGTCTCTTGGCTGTTCCTTTCACCTCCCTGCCAGCGGAGGAGGTTGATCGCGCGGCCTACAAGTCGCCCTGCTCGATTAAACTCTCCTTCGATGCCAAAGACCTGATGGGCGACATGGATGCGGGGAAACGCGGGAATCCGAAAGAGCAGTCCGACGAGCGAACGCGGCATCGACGCGAATGGCAAGCCGATTCCACATGGAGGTTGCCTTCGCTCCTTTCGACTCAACAATTGGTATTTTAGACAAGCCAGCCACGCCATTCGGGTCATCGCTGACGATGCCGGAGGTCGCGCGGTTTCCCGCCCGGATGTGACGAAACCGTGATTGTACCCGGATTCTTATCAGAGATTGACACGACAGCAGGCAAAATTGAGCTTGTGAATGAGCCCCTCTCGAATCGAAAATGAACAAACGCCTTTACCTCTTCCCGCTTTTTCTCGCTGTCGCCTGCTGGGTCAGCTACCTCGCCGGTCAGTCCTCCCCCAAGGGGGGCGTCAGGGCGTCCGCATCAGGGCGAGGACCGGGCAAGCCTCTTATCGGCATTGCCAGTCTGACGGATGCCAACTACGTCCGTGCGATCAGGGAATCGGGGGCCATTCCCGTCATCCTTCCCAACGCGGATGGCAGCCCGGCGGTGATTGACGAGTATCTTGAAAAGCTCGACGGACTGCTCATGCCCGGTGGCCCGGACATTCCGCCGTCGGAGTGGAACGAGGAGCCTCACGCCACCACGAGGGTGCTGGACGACGAGCGCTACCGCTTCGAAAAGGCCCTCATTTCGGCATGGATCAAGCGCTCCAGAAAACCGCTTCTCGGCATCTGCCTTGGCAGCCAGTGGATCAACGTCGGCCACGGCGGCTCGCTGGTTCAGGACATTCCTTCGGAATTCAAGGTGAATCATCGAGACACCACTCATGAAGTCACGCTCGAAGCCGGATCCCGGCTGGCTGGCATTTTCGGAGAAACAAAGTTCGAAGTGAACTCCCTCCACCATCAGTCGGTCCGCAACCTGGGGGCTGGACTTCGGATCGTTGCCAGGAGTCCGGAAGGGATCGTCGAAGCGACCGAAACCACCGACCCCGGCCGCTTCCTCATCGGGGTCCAATGGCACCCTGAAAAACTGTTCCTCACAGACCCCCGCCAGCGGAAAATCTTCAAGGCATTCATAGATGCCGCATCCCATTAAAACCGGCCTCGATATGAAATAGACATCTTGCATGAATAGCGATTGTGTTAATATCAGAAAAACAGCGACTTGGCCACCTCGTTGCGGCAGGCGCGCCGGTGATTGTAGAGAGACGCTGCCACCAGCATGACATGGTCGTGGAAACCCTCCTTGCGG
>JANOAS010000386.1:0-3731 GCA_031411255.1 bacterium | reverse complement strand
CTCTGGCCGCCATGCAAAAACCCGCCGCAGGCCACATCTCACACCGGGGCGTTCATGGCGCGTCCATTTTGAAGTGGCCTGCGGCTGATGTATTCGAATGGCGGCCAGAGGCGCGCCACTCCCAGTCGCCCCGCGGGACTCTCAGCCGCTACGGTGCCGTCACCACGTAGCGTAGGAATTTGAAGCGATTGGAGCCGAGGGGGATGCTGAATGTATGTGTGGTTCCGCTCCCGGTGTCGGGGATGGGTGCCCAGCTCACCAGGTCAGTGCTCCATTGCGCCCCATAGGTGATACAGGCTACGCCGGCCGGCTGGGTGAAGGTCGCTATGAGGTTCCCCCCCGTGACCACGACGGCTGGCAGTTGCACACTCGCACCACTCTTTGGGTTCAGGCCGAAGGCAAACTCGACCAGGTTTTTCACCCCGTCGCTATCCGCGTCCGCCGTGTCCGCGCCGATGCCGCTGTTGGCGGCGCTGCCAAAGTGCAGCGCCCGCCAGTCCTCCAGCGGCACCCGCACGGTGATGGTGAAGGTCTTCGGCGCGCTGGTATCCACGCCCCCATTGGCCGTGCCGCCGTTGTCCACGGCCGCCACGCTGATGATCGCCGTGCCGGAGGTGCTGCCGGGCGTGAAGGTGAGCGTGCCATTCTGTGCGATGGCGGGCTGGGCGGGCTGGACGGCCTATTCGTAATTTGCTCCTGATCCGGCCTCCTCCCCGTCGAGGATTGCGAGAGCATGGTCATCGCCGCCGCCCACCGCCTCGGCCGGAAACTCCAAATCATCGACCGCACCGGCCCCGGCCCCGACGACCCCGTCATGTCCAACTGCCCGGAAAGCCGTTACCTGAAAGTCCTCTGGGCACTCGTCTGGTAGGCCCGTCCGCGAATGACGCTGGGTGCTTCAGTACGACCAATGCCCACCGGGATTTTCCCCCGGCGGGCATGGCGAATCGCTCCTTCGAGTTGGGCTTGGCTACGGCGCTCCCGTTGTCAGTTCTTGAAACCGGTAGTACCGGCGGGGACCAGTCATTGGGACAGCAACCCCTGTTGATGCGCCACTGGGAACGACGTCCTTGAAGTCTATCCACTTCGCGCAGTCGATGGAACTCTGGACTCGCAGAGTACCGGTCACAGGGCCATTGAGCCGCTTCAGGTAGAATCCCTCACTGGTGATGCGGGCTTCTGCAATTCTGCCAATCCGCGCGGCAATCGCATCCGTCGAGGATGCGAAATCCGAGCGATCACCCGCGTCCGTGCCTGCCATGTTTTCCGCAGAGTCGCTGTAGCCATCGCCATCGCTGTCCGCCTGACGTGTATTGGTGCCCAGAGTGCGTTCTTCGGCGTCAGAGAGTCCATCGCCGTCAGAGTCGGCCAATCGGGGATTCGAGCCAAGGGCCCGCTCCTCGGAGTCATTCAGCCCATCCTGGTCAGCATCGGCTGCGAGCGGGTCGTAGCGCAGCTCTGCTTCCATGCTGTCCGACAGGCCATCGCCATCGGTATCCCGCTCCAGACCGCTGGTGCCGAGCGCGAATTCCCGGGCGTCGCTCAGGCCGTCTTCATCGGTATCAGATGACCGATTGTTCCAGCCGCGGAGCGCTTCCTGAAGGTCACTGACACCATCACGGTCCGTATCCGCAGACTCGATGCTGGTCCCGAGTTCGAACTCCATGGCGTCTGGGATCCCGTCCTGGTCTGCATCTGCGGCCAGATAGATGACTCGGGAATCCGTTCCATCCATGAGGCCTGTGAATTCCTTGCCGTCACGCGTCCGGAAGATGGTGAACTGGAAGAAATTGTCCGTCACTCCAGCGGGCAGCGCCACTCTCAAACGGGCGACTCCGCCGGTCACACTGGCTGGAGGGATATAGGAGCCGTGCTCATTTTCAGGTGTCGCGGGGTCGTCCAGCCGCGTGAATGTGCTTGGCTCAGAGGCCTGATAGATTCCATCGCCATTCACATCTTCCCACACCCGGATACTGTTGGACTGTGGAATAAAATCACTAACAGGCCTACCGTCCCCCCACGTAAAGCCGGAACTGGTGCGCCAGCATTTTTCCACCGCCGAGCCTCCCGTTGTGATTGCGAGACCTCCCGGCACCCCCCTGCTTCCGTAATTCACGGCCTCAGGATGCCTTCCGCAGCCTGAAACACGGATAGTGCGGCAGTTGGCACCGGTAATAATGGAGCCTGTCCACGGCACGGTGCAGAGGCGGGCTGTGTAAATTACGCCGCTGTAGGGGAAATTAAAGGCGTAGCAGCCATTCGCATCGGTGCGGATCGAGGGCTCGGTGGCATCCAGCACTCCGTCACTGTCCTGATCCCAGAAGATTTGCCTTCCCGGCAGGCCGTCTTCCCCAGTTTCGCGGATGCCATTGCCATTCTGATCAACAAAGACGCAGCCCAGGACGGTGAGGAAACATTCCCGAGTGAGGGCATTGCCGAAATCGAGCCCATCAAGCTTCATGCCAGGCCCAGCCATCACGTCATAGAGATTCCCCACCGGGTAGGTCACCTGATAGCCCGCCGGGACGACCTCACGGATGAGGTAGCGCCCTGCCTGGACTCCGGTGAAGCAATAGCAGCCTGTTTCGTCCACGCAGAGGGTCGCCGGATCATCCCCAGTGGTGACCACACTGGGTTCGCCCGCACTGAGCGAACCATTGCCATTAAGATCCATGTAGATGGTGACACCAGCCAGCCCTGGCTCCCCGAGATCTCTTTCACCATTGCTGTTCAAGTCACGCCATTTTTTGCCGCAGATCTGCCCGCAGGAAGCGACCATCTGGCCGTCTTCGGCATAGGTTCCAGAGGCGTTGCGGCTGTTGCTGCCTGGACCTCCAATGAGGATGTCAGTCCCCGGACCGCCACACAGGGTGTCGTTTCCGGCATTGCCAAAGAGGACATCATTGCCGTTGGCCCCATCAAGCTGGTCATTGCCGCTATTCCCCCAGAGCTTATCGTTGCCGTCATTGCCCCACATGCGGTCATCCCCGCTGCCGCCAAACACCCAATCGCTGCCGCCGCGACCGTGCATGGAGTCATTGCCATCACCGCCGAAGACCAGGATCTCGGTCCCGTCACCAGCATCGATCTGGTCGTCGCCAGGCCCGCCATGAATGACCAAATCGCCGTCATCCTCAGCCCATATGGAGTCGTTGCCATCGCCGCCAAAAATACTGTCCCGGCCGCTGCCGCCGTAGAGGATGTCCTGGTGCAGGCCACCCCAGATGAAATCAGCTCCATCCTCGCCGAAGGCGCAGTCGTTGCCATCCCCGCAGTGAATGAAATCCACATCAAGGCCGCCATGGAGATTGTCGTCCCCAGTGCCGCCCATGACAAGGTCCACTCCATCATCGCCTGAGACGCAATCATTGCCATCGGCACCGCGACAGAGGTCTGGGCCATTTCCACCCAGGACCTCATCATTGCCCGCCCCGCCATGAACCGAGTCCGCATGTGAGTTGCCTTCTACATGGTCATTGCCATCGCCGCCCAGCACGATGTCGAAGCTGTCGTCGCCAAAGACATCGTCGTTGCCAGCATTGCCGAAGAGGATATCCGGGTCGGCATCTCCGTGGATGACGTCTTCATTGGGTTCTTGAGCGAAAAGCGTGGGAACAATTCTTTGAACCGGGGCAACCGATCTGTTGGCGCGGAGCGCTTTCTCGGCATGTAGAGCGGTATGATTGACCACGCGCAGTTTGAAAAGCTTTTGAGCATCTCCCCTCCGTGGA
>JANOAS010000385.1:0-8751 GCA_031411255.1 bacterium | reverse complement strand
CATGTCTGGGTCCAAGGTGCCCATTTTTGCCTCCAAGGTCGTTATGGAGCCTCACATGGGCACCTTGGACCCAGACATGGGCACCTTGGACCCGGACATGGGCACCTTGGACCCCGACATGGGCACCTTGGACCCAGACATGGGCACCTTGGACCCGGACATGGGCACCTTGGGCCCAGACATGGGCACCTTGGATCCGGACATGGGCACCTTGGACCCGGACATGGGCACCTTGGACCCTCACATGGGCACCTTGGACCCTCACATGGGCACCTTGGAGGCTCAAATGGGCAGCGCTTTTTTCACAAGGATTGAGAGGAGCGGCAAAATGGGCACTGCGGAAGGCAAAATGGGCACACTTTTATTGGACGCTTGGGGCGGGGGGAGCCGGCCTTGGGGCGCGGGGCTTGGGGTTGCTGCTTGGGGCGCGGCGAGGCTTGCAAAGTCTGGTTCCTTGGAGGCGGGAGAAAAATCCGTCCTGGCCGGGGGGCGGGTTGTGGGTTAGGCGTCGGGTGTGCCTGCTGTGAACCGAGTGCGTGTGCTGCTGCTGACCGGCTTTGAGCCGTTCGGGGGGGACGGGCGCAACCCGGCGGGGGAGATCGCGGCGGGGCTGGACGGGACGGTGGCGGGCGGTTGCCGGGTGCGGGGGCTGGTGGTGCCGGTGGCGGCGGAGGCGGCCATGGACGCGGTGGCGGGGGAAATGAAGAAGATGAAGGGCGGCAGTGTGGCGGGGGTGCTGGCGGTGGGGGTAAGCCGACGGGCGGTGGTGAGTGTGGAGGTGGTGGCGGTGAACCGGGCGGACTACCGGATGCCGGACAACCACGGGGTGGTGAAAACGGCGCAGCGGCTGGTCCCGCGCGCTCCGGACGCGTGGCAGACGGCGGTGGATGTGGGCGGGCTGGTGCAGGCGCTGCGCGGGGCGGGGGTGCCGGCGGAGGCGAGCCTGAGCGCGGGCAGCTATGTGTGCAATGACTTCTACTTTCGCCTGCTGCACCGCCACGGGCCGGGGGTGAAGGGCGGGGTGCCGGTGGCTTTCCTCCACATCCCCCGCCTGCCGGAGATGGTGGCGGCTGCGGGATCCTCCGATGCCTCGATGGCGCTGGAGACCAGCCGCCGTGCGGTGGAGGTGGCGTTGCATTTCCTGGCGGCCGGGGGCAGGGTGGAGGCATGAAGCTCGTCTGGATTTCCCTCCTCTGCCTGGCTGCGGGTGTGCTGACCGCAGGGGCCGCGCCATTGAAAAAACCGGGCGTGGAGGTGGAACTCGTCTCCGAAGTGAAGAGCCTGCGCCCGGGGCAGGCGTTCCGGGTGGGGCTGCGCCTCAAGCACGAGGCGGGCTGGCACACGTACTGGCGGCAGCAGGATCCGGAGGTGGGCGTGCCGACGGCGCTGGAGTGGGTGCTGCCGGAGGGGTTCACGGCGGGGGAGATCGAGTGGCCGGTGCCGGAGGTGACGCACATGGCGAAGTACCTCTGCTGGGGCTATGAGCGGGAGGTGGTGCTGCCGGTGGTCATCACGCCGCCGGCGACGCTGGACCCGGCGAAGACGCCGTCCATTTCCCTGAAGGCAAAGGCGCGCTGGATGTGCTGCGCGACGACGTGCCACCCGGGCTTTGAGGAATTCACGCTGTCCCTGCCGGTCTCGGCCAATGCACCGGCGCCGGCGGAGTTCCGGCCGCTGTTTTTAAAAGCCTGCGCGGAACGTCCGCTGCGGACGGAGGCGTGGAAGATGTCCGCAGAACGTGCGGGGGGGGAGATCACGCTGCGCCTGGTGCCAGGAGCGGGGGCCCTGCCGCCCTCGAGCCTGTTTTTTGCCTGTCAGGACAGTCTGGTGTGGGCGGACTTTCCGCAAACGCTGACGCGGCAGCCGGACGGCACGCTCTCCTTGGTGATGAAGGTGTCCGAGATGCCGCCCAAGGAGGCAAAACGGCTGCAGGGCGTGGTCGTTTCCGCCGAGGGCTGGCTGGCGGAGTCCCACGCCACGGGGCTGGTGGTGGATGTGGAGCTGACGGGGAAGTGAGCGCTGCCGTCAACCGAGGCTGATGACGACTTTCCCAAAATGGGAGCCGCTCTCGAGGTGGGCGAAGGCGTCCCTGGCGTCGTCGAAATCAAACACGCGGTCGATGACAGGGTGGGCGTGGCTGGCGGCGAGGGCGGTGGTGAGGGCGTCCTGCATGTCGCGCGTGCCGACGTAGAGGCCGTGGAGGCAGATGCTTTTTGCAATGAGGGGCCAGGGGTTGATGCGCCCCTCCAGCCCGCTGAGGATGCCCATGAGGTGGACGTGGCCGCCGAGGCGTACGGCGGCGAAGGATTTCTCCAGCGTGCCGGCCCCGCCGGTCTCGATGACGTGGTCCACGCCGGTGCCGCCGGTCATGTCGTGCACGGTGCGCTCCCAGTCCGGAGCGGCGGTAGTGTCGATGGTCTCATCCGCGCCAAGGGCGAGGGCGCGGGCGAGTTTCTCCGCACTGCGGGAGGTGAGGATGACGCGGGCCCCGTGAAGTTTGGCGATCTGGAGGGCAAAGATGGAGACGCCGCCCGTGCCGAGCGCGAGGACGGTCTGCCCGGCGCAGAGGCGGCCATTCGAAACCAGGGCATGCCACGCGGTGACGCCGGCGCACGGCAGGGTGGCGGCCTGCTCAAAGCTGAGCCCCGCCGGCACGCGGGTGAGTCCGTCCGCCTGGAGCACGGCCTGCTCCCTGAGCACCCCTTGAACCGGACCGCCGAGGGCGCGGCGCATGACGTCCCGCGAGACGGGGCCTGAGGTCCAGCTCTGGAAAAACGTGCCCGCCACGCGGTCGCCCGGCTGCCACTGGGTGACGCCGGGCCCGACGGCGATGACCTCGCCCGCACCATCCGAGCACGGGACGAGCGGAGGCGGCAGATTCCCCGGACGGGCGGAGCGCACGGCGGAAAGGTCCCGGTAGTTCAGCGAGACAGCCCGGAGCTGGACGAGCACCTCGCCGTGTCCGGGCCCGGTCTCCGGCCACTCCGCCAGGCGCAACCCGTCAAGGCTGCCGTGCTCTGTGATCTGCCACGCTTTCATGATTTTCCTAGTACTGGGCGATGACCTCGATCTCCACGCTGGAGGCACGCGGCAGGGCGGCCACGGCCACGGTGGAGCGGGCGGGGCAGTTCGCGGTGAAATGGGCGGAGTACACGCTGTTCATGGCGGCGAAGTCAGCCATGTCGATGAGGAAGACGGTGGACTTCACCACGTTTTCCAGGCTGAGCCCCTCGCTGGCAAGCAGGGCGGTGATGTTTTTCAGCACTTGCTCCGTCTGGCCCTCCACCGTCTCGGGAAACGGGGCGGTGGGGTCGGCAGGATCGATGGGCAGCATCCCGGAACAAAACAGGAGTTCCCCGGCGCGGACGGCCTGGCTGTAGGGTCCGATGGCTGCGGGAGCGGCGGTGGTGGCGATGATGGTCTTCGGCATGACCGGACAGTGGCCGGGCGGGAGGGCGGGATCAAGGACAATCCGGGCTTGTCGATGGGCGCGATTTCAGTAGAATGCCGCCATGGCCAGCGCCGCCTCAACAAGAATGTCCAAACCCGCGAACCTGCTGCAAGAGCTTGACCAGTGGTCCTTGAAAGACTTGGACAAACTCGTGCCGCGCATCCTTGCCATGAGGGCACGCAAGCTGCCCAATGTGGTTTCCCGAAGCGAAGCCGGCCTGCTCAAAAAAATCACCGCCGGCCCACCTGCGCGCATCATGAAGGAGTACGACCGGCTGACAGGGCTTGTTGAAAAAGGAGGCCTGACAAAAACGGACGAACACAAGCTGGCACTCATCATTGGCGAAATAGACAAGCACAATCTCCTCCACCTCCAGTGGTTGAACGAGCTGGCCGGGATCCGGCGGGTGACCGTGCCCGGACTTGTGAAGCAGCTGGGGCTCAAAAAATCAATCTGAACGATTGTCTTCCGCATCCCATCGAAGGGTGGTGGCCGCGCGGGCTCAAGGCCGGTGCGAGTTCTGCCAGTGTCCGGAGGAATATTCGAGCACGACCTACTGCCTCGATCACATAGAGCCCCGATCTTGCGGCGGTTCGGACAACCCTGAAAATCTGGCTTTTGCCTGTCAGGGGTGCAATGGCTTCAAGGGCGACAAAACGGCGGTGCGGGATGCCTCAGGACGGCGGGCCGTCCGGCTTTTCCACCCAAGGCGCGACCGGTGGGCCCGGCACTTCGCGTGGAGTGAGGACAGCCTGGAAATGGTGCCCAAAACACTCATCGGCCACGCGACGATCACCACACTGAGGCTGAACAGACCTCAACTCCGCAACCTGAGGGCTGTCTTGAAACTGATCATGGTTCATCCCCCCGAGGCATAGAGCCCGTGCAGCCGGACGTAGTCCAGCACCGGGGCCGGCAGCCACCCTGCGGGAGGGGGAGTCCCAGCGGCCAGGGTCTGGCGGAGCCGGGTGGAGGAGGCGGGGTGCAGGGCCTGGATGAGGGTATGGCGGAAGCCGGGTTTGGGCAAAACGGGGGCGTCCCCGCGCGGAAAGACGAGAAAATGGAGGTTCGCGGCGAGAAAATCCGGCCTGGCCCATTTTTCCAGGGCGGTCCACTGGTCCCCGCCGAGAAGCCAAAAAAGCTCCGCCCTAGGGAAAAGGGAACGGAAATGCTCCACCGTCTGCCACGAGAAAGAGGGGGGCTCGCGGTCCGCCTCCCAGGTGGACACCTCCGCCCACGGCCAGTCAGCCAGGGCGAGCTTCAGCATCGCCGCCCTGTGATTTGCAGCGACCGGCGCGTGCTCAGGCTTGTGCGGGGACTGGCGGCAGGGCAGGAAAATGACGCGATCCAGCGCGGCCACCGCGTGCGCTTTTTCAGCAAGGACGAGGTGCCCGGAGTGGACTGGATCAAAGCTTCCGCCAAAAAGGCAGAGACGGACTGGTGAATTGTTTGACGCCATGTGGATTGACGAGCGGCGGGCTGTTGACTACTTTTCAACGATTCTTCCGCACACTGGTCCTACTTTTCGCCATTCATCATGAAAATCCTCCTCAATCTTTCAGTCATCACCGCCTGCCTCGTCGCCGGAGCCATCGCTCAGGACGCCAAGGTCAAGCTTGACCTCGCCGACCCCAATGCCCCGAAGGCCGCCGCCAAGGACCGTCTCGGGCTTTCCGGCGGTCCGGCGGCCAAGCCTGAAGCCCCCGCCCCCGCACAGCAGGGCGGCACCACCATCAACGCCGGCGACGGCGGCATCGAGGACCCGACTCTCGTCATCATGGAAAAGCTGAAGCCCGAGCAGCGGAAAAAAGTGGAGGAGCAGATGAACGAGGCCTCCACCTACGTCTCCGGCATCCGCATTCAGGAGGGCCTGCAAAAGCTGGGCGAGATCGACAAGGTCGCCCCAGGCCTCTTCAGCGTGGAAAACCTGCGCGGCGCCGCCTATACGAAGATCCGCGACTTCGTCAAGGCCCGCGAATGCTTTGACAAGGCGCAGAAGCTCAACCCAAAAAGCTTCCACCCCCGCTTCAACCTTGCGGAGATCGAGTTCGTGGAAAAGAAGTTTCCGGTCGCCGAGGCCGCTTTCCGCAAACTGCTGGAAGACAAGCTGGACGTGAGTACGAGGAAGCTGATCGAGTTTAAAATCGTCATCTGCCTGCTGAAGCAGGAAAAAACGGCCGATGCGGAAAAGATGACAAAGACCTTCAGCTACCTGGACGATGAGCCGGTCTACTACATGAGCCACGCCGCCATCGAGTTCGCCAAGGGCAGCAAGGAGGAAGCCCAGACGTGGATCGACTCCGCCAGCCGCATCTACCAGCCCGCTGACATTTCGGTCTACGTCGACTCGTTCATCGAGATGGACTGGGTCGAGTCCCTCTCGCATTGACCTCCCCCGCGCGCCGGGTGAGGCTATTTTTCCGCCGAAGCCGGCTTCCCTGAGGGAGTCGGCTTTGTTTTTCCCGCCAGCACGCCCTTGAGCGCCCCGGCGGCGCGCTCGAGCTGCCGGTCACCCAGGGTGATGATTTTCTCCGCGTCAGTGGGTGACGGGTCTGTCCGCTGCCAGAAGGCCATGACTTTTTGCTCCTCGGCCGGAGTGAGGGTGGCGGTGATGTTCGGCGTGATGCCGTGGCCGTGGATCGTGTTGTGACTGGGGGTGAAATACCGGGCCGTCGTCAGCCGCACGGCCGCGCCATTTTCCACGGGGATGATCGACTGCACACTCCCCTTCCCGAAGCTCGTCACGCCCACGATGACCGCCCGGTGCAGATCCTGCAGTGCGCCCGCCACCAGCTCTGAGCCGCTGGCGCTGCCGTGGTTCATCAGGACGGCCAGCGGGTAGTCTCGCTTGCGGCGCTTGCGGTCCGCCGTCTTGTAGGGCGGCGGGTTGGTCGATCCCGGCCGGCCCTCGGTGGTCACGACGGTGGTGCCCGGCGGGAGGAATTCCCCGGCCACATCCACCGCACTGGTGATCAGTCCGCCCGGGTTGTTCCGCAGATCAAGGATGCACGCCTGCATCCCCGCGTCCTCCAGCTTGTCCAGCGCCAGCGCCAGTTCCGTCGCTGTGGGTGCAGTGAACTGGAGCAGCCTGACGTAGCCGATTTTCACCCCGCCCCCGAGCGCCTCCGGCAGGAGCATCGGGTCCTTCACCGTGGTGGTGCTGATCACCTGGCGCACCAGGTCGAACTCCTTCACCTCTGACGTGGAGGCGCGGGAAATGGTCAGCTTTACCGGCTCGCCGGGCTTTCCGCGCAGCCGCTCCGCCGCCTCCACCGGGCCCACATCGGCGGCGTAGGCGTTGTCGATTTTCACCACCTGGTCACCCGGCATCACCCCGGCACGCGCCGCCGGACCGTCCTCCCGCACGCTCACGATGATCACCATGTCGTTTTTGATGGAGATGGTGATGCCCACGCCCTCGTAGGCGTTGCTCTGCTCCTTCTGCACGCGCTCGTACAGCTCCCGGTGCAGAAACTGCGAGTGCGGATCCAGCCCGGAGAGCATGCCTTCCAGCGCGCTGTTCACCAGCCGGTCGTAGGAGACCTTTTTCTCGTCGAAATAGTTCTGCCGCACCAGCTCGATGACGCGGGCCAGCAGCTCCACCTCGCGGTAGCCGGTGTCCCGGTCCTCCAGCGCCTCGGGCTCGCCGGGTGCCCTCTGCACCGGCACGGCCTTGGGCGGCGCGGGGGCCTGCTGGCCGGCCGCACAGACGGCCAGCAGGAAAAAACCCGCAGCGGTGAGGGGATGTGAACGCAAAAACATGATGGCGGAGTATCCACCCGCGCAGGCGCTTCTCAAGCACGGGTGGAATTCCGGCAAAACTACAGACTCAGCCCCTTCAGGAAGCCTAGCGTCTGCGGCACCTGGGATTCGACCGCCGGCGCCTCGTCCTCGATGAAGAAGTGCTTGATCCCCTGCTTCTCAGCTTCACGCAGCACGCCAGCCCAGTCCACCTGCCCGGTGCCGAGGGCGACGGATTCTTCATTTGGCGCGTGGCCGGTCAGGATGCCCGTGCGGACGCCTTTTTTCAGGTCCTTCAGGTGCATCATCACCCAGCGGCCCGGGTATTTCTGAAGGACTTTCACCGGGTCCTGGCCGGGATGCGTGATCCAGAAGACGTCCATCTCGTAGTGGACGAACTCGGGCTTGGTCTCCTTCATCATGAGATCGAAGAGGGTGCCGTCGCCAAAGGGCTGGAACTCGTAGCCGTGGGGATGGTAGGCAAACTTGAGCCCCTTTTTAGACAGGGCCTCGCCCCACGTGTTGAAATCAGCAATCGCCTTGCGCGCATCCGCCTCGGTGAAAACGGCGGCGGCGTGCGGGATCCACGGGCAGGCGACGTATTCACAGCCCAGCCCTTTGGCTTCTGCAGCGACTTTGTCCAGATCCTTGGAGAGCGGCTCATACTGCCAGTGGCCGCTGATGGCCTTCATCCCGCGGGATTCCAGCTCGGCCTTGAGTTTCTCCGGCGTCATGCCGTGCAGTGAGTAGGTCTCGACCTCGGTGATGCCCCAGGCCTTCACCTTGTCGAGGCTGCCCTTCACATCACCCTTGAGGGAGTCGCGCAGGCTGTAGAGTTGCAGGCCCACGGGGCCCTTGAAGGTGGTGGACTTCTCCGCAGCAAACACCGCACAGGCCGCGAGGAGAACGAGTGGAAGGAAACGTTTCAGGATCATGTCCGATCTTTTGCCGGAAAACGGCCAGAGGGTCAAGAACCGATTGGCCTTTTCCTCCGCGCAGCCCTGCCTCCCCGGCTCTGGAGTGCTGGCCCGCCTGAGCCCCGAATCCCGACTCCATTCCGCTGGAGTCACGGCTCCATTTTCCCGCCCGCCACCGTCCTGGCACGGCGGCAAAAATGGGTCGTGAAAATAATTAAAGTTTTATTCATATCACCGCCAACGATAAACAAAACTTGGCATGAAACCTGGCACGACCCTAGCGTTATCTTTTTCCCGTAACCGGAAACCGCGTGGCGGTCCTCCGGGGGACAAACCAAACCAACCAAACCTGAATCAACTACCAACCGCCCGAAAGGGCACTACTACCATGGCTGAAATCCTGACCCGCGCCCAGATCGAAGAAATCGTCATCGACAACGCTTCCAAGCACCCCAAATACCGTGAGGCCCTCCTGAAGGACGCCCGTCACGTCATCGAAACCCAGCTCAACAACAAGCTGCCCGAAGGTCTGAACGTGAAAGTTGTCCAGGAGACTGGCGACACCATCTACGTCCGCCTCCCGCACAGCGTCGCCGAAGGCGCAGAGCTGAGCGACGCCGACCTCGAGCAGGTCGCCGGGGG
>JANOAS010000384.1:0-25200 GCA_031411255.1 bacterium | reverse complement strand
CATGTCTGTCCGGCCGAAGCTCAGAAAAGGTCAACGCTTGCCCGGCAGCGGAGCAGGTGTCGCGTCCGGTGCTGGCGCCGCCGTGGCCGCAGCTGGGTCTCCGGCCGCCAGCTTGATGACGGCATGGAAGGCGGGCTTTGGTTTGCTGTCGGCATCGAAGAGCAGCGGGCGGCCGCGACTGCGCCATGAATTGGCATCGTTCGGTCCCCAGAAGGTCACCAGTTTCACGGCGTCCTTGTGCTTGAGGAAGGCTCGGAAAATGCCGGTGTAGGCTTCCGTGAGCTTTTTTTCCGCCTCGGCCACGAGCCCGCCGTCGGTGGCATTTGCGTTGCCGCCAATGTCTGCGCCGAATCCCTGCTGGCCACCCATCGCGCCGTTCACATCGAGTTCGGTGACGTGAATGGGGAGCCCAAGCGTTTTCATTTCCGCGAGGCTCTGGTCCATGGTGTCGAAGGTCACGGTGACATTGAGGTGAGCCTGCGTGCCGATGGCGCCGATGGGCACCTTTTTCTCCTGCAGTCCCTTGATGAGAGTGATCAGTTTTTTCCGCTTCGCCGGATTCTCCAACCCGTAGTCGTTGTAGCGGAGGATGGCGTCGGGATCGGCCTCGTGGGCGAATTCGAATGCCTTTTCAATGAAGTCTGGCCCGATGATGACCGACCAGGGCGACTTGCGCAGGACTTCCTCTCCATTGTCGGAGATCGCCTCGTTCACCACATCCCAGACTTTGATCTTTCCTTTGTAGCGGCCCACCACCGCGCGGATGTGGTCATGCATTCGCTCCAGCAGTTCCTCGCGGGTGGCCCGGGGGCCGTCGAGTTCGAAGGGACGAAATCCAGGAGAACCGCCCGGCCCGCGACCGGGCCCGCGGCCAGCGCCAGGAGCACCGAGAGGTGGAGTTGGCGGGCTGCCGGACCCGGCGGGCTTTGGCTTTTCGGTGGCCCCGGGCGGCAGAACGGTTCCCTCGAACACCCAGTTGGGCGTCTGGCTGTGCCACACGAGGGTGTGCCCGGCCAGCTCCATGTTGTTGTCGGTGCCGAACTTCACAAAAGCATCCGCAGCGGTCCAGTCATAACCATCCTTGCCGGCACGCGGATGCAAACTGCCCCACTTCATTTCATTCTCCGCCACCACCTGATTGAACTGCGCCTTCACAAGCGCTACGTCGGCAGCGACCTGCTCCGCGCTGCGCCGCCAGCCCTGACCGGTGACCACTCCGCGATTGATCGCGGTGCCGATCTTGAAGTGTGGCTGCCAGGCGTCCTTCAAAGTTACGGGCGTCTCCGCCGCAGCGGGGAGCGCGCAGGCAAGTAAGGCTGCAAGCGAAGCGAAAAAAAGTCTGATGTTCATGGTTTTGAGATTCCCGGTTACTTCTTGAAGATCAGCTGGGAGAATTGATAGAGCGCCTTCTTCCAGTGGTTGAAGTCATGGCTGTGCTCGTCCACGTGCCATGTGTGCGGCACCTTCTTTTCCTTGAGGTAGCTGTGCACGCCCTGGCTGATGCGGATCAGGCCGTCTTTGTTGCCGCAGGAAATCCAGAGCAGCTTCAGGGCCTTCGTCGCCTTGTCAGGATCGGGCACGAGTTCAGCGGCGGGCTTTGTGTTGGGAGCGGAGGAAAACCCGCCGACCCATGCGAAGGTGTCCAGATTGCCGAGACCAAAGTTAAGCGATTGCCCGCCGCCCATGGACAGTCCGGCCAGCGCACGGCTTTTCTGATCGGCTTTCACGGAATACTTCGACTCAATGAACGGGATGAGCGAACCGATGAGGTCTTTGTCGAATTCACCAAACGCAGGGGCCGTCTTCATGGCGTCCGGGCCGGGGCGGTCGTCTTTGGAGGCCCGGCCATTCGGCATGACGATGATCATCGGCTCGGCTTTTTTATCCGCGAACAGGTTGTCCAGAATGATCTCCGGATGACCGCCGCGGGGCCATTCGTTTTCATCACCGCCAATGCCGTGGAGGAGATAGAGCACCGGATACTTTTTGTCAGATGAATAGCCGGGCGGCGTGTAGACGTTGGCCTTCCGCTTCGCTCCCATGGACTTCGAATCATACTCGACCATTTCCAGTTTGCCGTGCGCGATGCCGTCGCGGGCTTTGTCATAACCATCCGGCGGAGCGGGAAAGGTGGGTTTGTCGTCCTCGCCGAGCACGATGGGTCCGCCGAAACCCCGACCCCGGCCACGCTCGGGGTTTGGCTCAGCAGCGCTCGCCTGCACGGTCGCCTTCTCCCCCTTCTTCGCGACGATGTCTTCCTTCGCAAAGTCACCGACGGCGCGCGTCAGCTTCAGCTCGCCGCCTGCGATGCTGCCGGTGTAGGTGATCTTGATTTCGTTGCCGCCCATGCTCAGGATTTCGACGAGCGAGATTTTGTCTCCCTCCACTTTGACCTCTTTGAGTTCCACCTCGCGGGTCTGGCCGCGGGCTTCGGCAGTCGCTTTGCCGGTCAGCTTGTCACCGTCCTGCTTGATCGTGTAGGAGTATTTTTGTTTCCCGATCTGGGTGTCAAATTCGGCATTCCAAATGCCGGCGGCGCTTTTTGCCAAGGCAAGGCCGGGAAAAAGGGCTAGTGCGGCGAGAGTGATTCGGGTGTTCATGAGTTGGTGAAGTGGGTGTGGGTGGAGTGGCGGTGAACTATTTGAGGGATTTGAGAAACGCCTTCACGTCTTCAAACTCCTGCGGTTTCAGAATGAGGCGCATCGGCGGCATGGGGGAGATGGGCGTGGCCTTGTAGGTGTCGGCGAGTTTGGCGTTAGGTTCCGCGAGGCTTTCGACGAGATAAGCCTCGTCCTTCCGGCTGGCGATGCCATCCAGCGCCGGGCCTACGGCACTGCCTTTGCCTCCGAGGGCGTGGCAATTCACACAAGCGGCCACAGGGTGCTTCCAGAAGATGTCTTCGCCCCGTTTGGCGTCACCAGCGGCCACGGCTTCATCTTCCGCTTCGGTTTGCGGTATCAGTTCGCAGAACTTCACATCGTCGAAGGTGCTGTCACCTTTGCCAAAGTGGGAAAGCATGATGCCGGCCTTCGGATTGTTGCCGCTGTTGTAGGTGGCCTCGATGAGCGTCCAATCAGCGGTCCGGGTGATGCGCTCTGTTTCCACACGGCTGAGGCGGTCGCTGATGCCGACCCGACCGCCGGAAAAGTTGGCAGTCTTCGCCCAGCCGGTGAGGCGGTATTCCGTGTTAGGCTTTAGCGGCACCTCGACATACAGGGCGGAGAAACTGGTTTCCGGAAGATTGCAGGTCACCGCTTTGGCTCCGCTGTGGGCGGCGTCGGTCATCTGCCATTTGGCATTCGAGGGGCTGGTGAGCGGTCCGCTACGGCCTATGTTGTCGTTTCTCGTCCAGCCTTCCGGCAGGCCGTCAGAGCCGGTGGTTTCAAAGCCGAAATTCGGCAGGAGATTCGGGCCATCTTTAAAGGTGGCCTCGGCCTTGTGCGTGCGCATGAGCAGGCGGGTGGCCTCGCGGAGCCATTCGTCGCTGCTGTTGGTGCCGTCCACGGCCAGCTTTTTCACCAGCGTCTGGATCTCCGGCGTGGTGGGGAATTCGGCGAGCTTCACGAACGCTGCGAGTCGCGTGATGAGGTCTGGATCGCTCACGACTCCTGCGCCGAAGTAGAGCTTCTGGCCGGTCGCATCAGCGGCAAGAGCCCGCACGGCATTGCGGCGGAGGCGGGCGTCTTTGGCCAGCAGAGCGGCGTTCCATGTGGCTTCGTCCAGAGCGCCCAGTCCCTGCAGAGTCCACAGCGCATGAAGCGCTGCGACGGCTCCGTCATTGGCCAGCACGAGCTTTTTCAGGCCCTCGGCAGCGGCGGTGAGCTTGCCCTTCACAAGTAGTCGCTGCGCAGTGAGGCGGCGCTCCAGAATATCGGAACCTAGCGCCGCCGTGAGCTGTGCGGGGTCTGACGCATTCAGCTTTTGCACAGAGGCGGGGTCCTTCGCCTTGTTCCAAACGACACGGTAAATGCGGCCACGGGAGTGGTCGCGCAGATCATTTTCGTGCGCACCGCCGGGACCGGTTTTGGCGTTGTAGCCGCCGCTGCGCTCGCTGGGGGTGGGATTGTGTTGAATGATGAAATTCTGCCAGTCGGCGAACCACACCGCGCCGTCCGGGCCTACATCGGCGAAGACGGGCGACATCCACTCATCCGTGCTGGCCACGAGATTGAATCCATCGCCCGCCGTCATGCCGGCACCGGCGGCTTTTACGTCCATGAGGGAAATGGTTTTCATCGTCGGCTCGCAGACGAGCGCCTTGCCCTGCAGGCGGGCCGGCAGTTTGGCGGAATAGACAATGTTGCTCCCCGCCGCCGCCGTGTAGCCGCCCATCACGTCCACCTGACGATAGTTCGGTGTAATGGTATGGACGTTGTCCTCGGTGTTGATCTTTTTTGCTGTCATCACCCTCATGCCCGCAGGCACATGGCTGGCAGGGATGCCGCCGTAGAAAAGGGGCGCGCCATTCGCCGTGCCGCCAAACTGATCGCCCGCTTCATTGGCGCTTTGGCCCCATGAGTTGTTGGTGAACTGGTGCAGGAACTCCAGCGCCGAGCCGTCCGCCTTGAAACGATAGGTGCCCTGCGTGAATCGCTTCCGCTCACCGCCCACCGTGCCATCGAACGCCGAGTAACCCACGCAGCCGTAGAACCAGTTGTCGATCCCGTAGTGCAGATTATTGGCCTGCGCGTGCGTGTCGCCAATGCCCCAGCCCGTGATGATATCCTGACGAACGTCGGCTTTGTCATCGCCATCCGTGTCTTTCAGAAACAGAAACCGCGGCGGCTGGCTGACGATGAGGCCGCCATTGGCAAACGTCAGGCTGGTGGGGATGTTCAGTTTGTCGGCAAAGACGGTGAACTTGTCCGCCTTGCCATCCCCATTCGTATCCTCACAAATCTTGATGCGGTCATTTCCTTCTCCACCGGGTTTCACTCCATGCGGGTAGTCGCTCGTCTCCGCCACCCAGCAGCGACCCCGGTCGTCCCATGCCAGCGCGATGGGTTTCATGATGTCAGGCTCGGCGGCAAATAGTTCCAGCCGGAGATCCGGAGCGACCTGGGTGCGCTCCATGCTGCCCTTCACGCTCAGCGGCTCCTGAAAGGTCAGCGGCTGCGGGCGGCGCTCGTAATTGGCCACGGTCGGTTTCACCTCGCGCTGCTCGGCCTCTCGGGCCTGCGTGAACTGCACCCACTCCACCCGCCGCATTGGGCCCGCAGCCGTGAGCAGTTTTTCCTTCAGCGGATCAAGGAATCCGGCAGGTGCCGGATTGCCGGTGCTGCTGGCGAAGTCCTCCGTCACGACTTTTTCCTGCGGCACTCCATTCAGCGCAGGAAACGTGGCCGCAGGAGCATCCAGGAGCACGACATCAAACTGCGCGATCCATTCCGCCGTGACCTGCGCCGGATCAGCGGCATAGTCAAACCACAGCGCATCGCGGCCAAAGTCCCGCATAACAGTGTGGCAATGCTTGCGGCTGCCAGCTTCCTCGCTGCCGAGAAAAAGCACGCGGATGGGACCATGCTGGCCGGAGGGAGCGGCGGCGGATTTGCCAGGCGCTGCCGCCGCTGGCTGGCTTGGGGCAGGGGCAGCACCCTCGCGCTTCGCCACCACGTCTTCCTTGGCCACATCGCCGACTTCGCGGACGAGCTTCATTTCATCGCCGGAAAGGGTGCCGGAGTATTTGATAGCCAGCTCGCGGTCCTGAAACTTGAGCGTTTCGGTGAAGGAAATCTTGTCGCCGTCCACTTTGCCATCCGTTAGGACGGACTCGACTTTTCTTTCACCCATCTGCGCGGCCGCTTTGCCGGTGAAGGCATTGCCCTTTTGCTCGATGGTGTAGTCGTAAACCTGTTTGCCGATCTGCGTGTCGAATTCCGCGTGCCACTTGCCTGTGACACCCGTCGCAGCAGGAGCGGGCGCGGCGACCAACGAAGCCGGCTGGAAAAGCAGCGGAGCGATCTCTTTCAAGCTGCGCCGCCACGACTGCCACTCGTGAGCGGTATCCGGCGAGACGTAAAACACACTGTTCACCCCCGCTGCTTTCAGGGCATCCACGGCTGCTTTCGGGTCGCCGCCACGGCGGGGCTGATCGCCATTTCCGATCTCACGGCTTCCGTAGCTGACAAAGACCAGTTTGTTCTTTTCCTTGAAGGCCGCCAGGTCCGCGATGTCTCCCGGGGCGATGCTGCCGCCGCTGAACAGGCCGATGTGGGAGAAGACACTGAGGTTTTTCAGCGTGATCGTTTTCGTCTCCATGCCGCCCATGGAAAGGCCCGCCATGGCCCGGTTCGGCTGGTCGGCGATCGTTCGGAAATTGGCATCCATGTAAGGAATCAACTCATCGATGAGCACGGTCTGGAACGGCTCGATCTTGAATTCCGCCATGCCGCCGAAGCGGATTTCGTTCGTCATGCCGTAAGTCATCACGATGATAAACGGCTTCGCTTTTCCCCCGGCGATCAGGTTGTCCATGATCCGCCCGGCGTGGCCCTGCGCCCCCCAGCCGTATTCATTTTCACCGTAGCCGTGCTGGAGATAAAGCACCGGATAGCGTTTGTCTGCCGACTGATCGTAGTCCGGCGGCGTGTAGACAAAGGCCCGGCGCTCGGAGTTCGTGCTCTTCGAGTGAAAGAAGATTTCCCTTAGATGGCCATGAGGCACATTTTTCAAGGCGTAGAAGTCCTGATCGTGCGCCGGAATCTCGATCCCGCTGCCCCAGCGGACGGAGCCGAAGTAATACAGGCTGTTCGGATCCGGCACTTCAGCACCATCGATCTTCAGCGCGTAGTAATGGAAGCCCTCGTCGAGCACCCGGGAGTAGCCTGTCCACACTCCATCGGCGTCCTTTGTAAAAGGCGTGCTGTCGCGGAACGTGACGCCCACATTCTGCGCCTGCGGAGCGACGATGCGGAATTTGATGTGGCGCTCGGAGTTGACCTGCGGGTATTCTTTTCCCTGCTGGTTGGTTAGGGCCGGTTTCCAATCGTCCTTGAACGACGAAGGGTCCTGAGCCCAACTGAATGGGGCGGCGACCAGGGGAAGCAGCGTGAAAATGGCGTATCGTGAGTTCATGCAGTGTGCAGTGGGTGTTGAAAACTTCGGTGATATTTCTCAGGGTTTGAAAAGCCGCGGTGCGAAATCATGCAGGCTGCGGCGCCACGTATGCCACTCGTGTTTCGTGCCCGGAGATTCAAAGTAGACAGTCTTCACTCCGGCGGCTTCGAGCGCATCGCGATAACCTTTTACGCTGGTCAGGAAACGCTCACCCTCCTCGGTGCCCATGCTCAGATAGAGCAGGTGTGTCTTTTCATTGAAGGCCTTCGAGTCAGCCATCATGCCGCCGTGGGAGGTCTGCGGATCAAATGTGCCGCCGAATCCACCGCCGCCGCCGCTGAAGCCGCCCAGCCACGAGAACTTGTCGAGATGCTTCAGCCCGATGTTAAATGTCTGCATGCCGCCCATGGAAAGCCCGGCCATGGCGCGGTGATCGCGCCCTGTTTTGGTGCGGTAGGTTTTATCCACAAAAGGAATGAGGTCATTGATGAACACCTCATCGAGTGTGGCGAACATTTTGCTCAGGTCCGGAGGAGCACCGCCGCCGCCGGGAGGACGCATCGCGTTAGGAGCCTCGCCCGGCTTTCGGGCATAGCCACTGGACATCACGATGATCATCGGCTGCGCCTTCTTTTCAGCGATCAGATTGTCCATGATGTCGGCCATGTGACCCTGCACAGGCCAGCCGCGTTCGTCCTCGCCGCCACCGTGCTGGAGATAGAGCACGGGATGGCGGGCAGATACGTCGGCATCATATTCAGGTGGTGTATAAACAAAAATGCGCCGCCAGCTTTCCGTCGTCTTTGAATAGAATCGGCGCTCCCGCACCTCGCCATGCGGCACATCCTTCGTCTGCCACCAGTCCTCGCCCGGGGTGGGGATCTCAATGCCGCTGGCCATGCGGCTCATGCCGTAAAAGGTTTCGCTGGCCGGATCGCAGACATTCGCGCCGTCCACGAGGAAGGTGTAGTAGTGAAACCCCAGCGCGATGGGTCCAAAGGTGATCGTCCAGTTCCCATCGGCATCCTTCTCCATCGGGTGCGGCTGCCCATAGTTCAGCGCCACACTCTTCGCCTCAGGGGCTTTCAGCCGGAAAGTCACCCGGCCATCCGGGTGAATTTTGGGAAATTCCTGTCCAGCAATATTCGTCGGAGCCGGCTTCGGCTCGCCCACCGGTGCCGGCGGCGGTCCTATTCGTGTCGCTTCAAACTCCGCACTCCCGAAATCCCCCACCTTACGGTTAAAGGCGATGCCTTTGTCCGTCACCTTGCCGGTGTATTCGATCCGCATTTCGTTGTCCTGAATCTTCCGGATCTCGGCAAAGGTGATCGTGTCGCCATCGATCTTCTCATCAATGAACTCCACGTCCCGCTTCTGATCTCCCATCTCCGCCGCCCCCGTGGCCTCCAGCTTCCCGTCCGCCAGCTTGAAGTCGAACTGATATTTCTGATGCCCCCGGGGCGAATCAAACTCCGCCTGCCATTTGCCGGCGGCACTTTCGGCGTGCGACAAGGTGATTGAGCCGAGGCAGGCGATCGCTGCCGGGAGGAGGAAGTGGATGGATTTTTTGGGCTTCATGGGGTTGGTGCTGTCGATTGGCGAATGCGTGGAATGCGCGGGGTGCTCTCCGGTCAGTACATCTGCCGCCAGGGGCGTACTCCGGACAGAGAATTTTCCATCCTGCGGAAAAATGAGTGGTCCGGACGGGGCCGGCGGAACGCTCTCAGGCACGCCGCAGGCAGTGGAAAAACCGGGCGGCACGACACGATTCTCGCGAATTCTACTTTGGCGTTCAATGGATAATGGAAAGGCTTTGCAAGCTGTTTCAGGATACTCTTTCATGTGGCAGACGCGGCATCGTGTGGAATGCCGCCATGTTCTCAAATTGACACCATGATGTCAATTTGTATTTATTTGACGAATGCCCAGAACTTCCAAACGCACCCCGGCCGGCGAAACCTTGACCGGCTTGATCATGGAGCTGTTCCGCGTGAACAGTTTAATCCTGAATGCAGGAGACCGCCTGGCTGCCCATCTCGGCCTGACGGGCGCACGCTGGCAGATCCTCGGAGCCATCGTGCGCGCCGGGCACCCGCAGCCGGTGGCATGGCTTGCCAGGAACCTCGGCGCCAACCGGCAGAATGTGCAACGCATCGTGAATGATCTTCAGGGCATGGGGTTCATCACCTTCGAGCCCAATCCGCACCACCGGCGCGCCCAGCTCGTCGTTCTCACGCCGGAGGGAAAGGAGGCCTACGAGGCTGCGATGGCCCTCCAGGCCCCGTGGGTGAACAAGCTCTCCCGGGGCCTCCCGAGCGAAGACCTTGAGGCCTTCGGCCGGGTCCTCCTGTCCATGCGGGAGAAGCTGGAGCGCCAGTGAGCAATGAGGCGCCTCTGCCGTCCGCAGCACGTGCTGAGGATGTCGCGATCCCCCTCTTCTCACTCCTCCTCTGCATCCTCAAGGAGCAGCGGCACGAGACGCTGCCAGCGGACGAGAAAATCGCGCGTCACGCGGAAGGCCTCGGTTTCTTCATAGCCGACCTGCCTGAGGCCGCTGGCGGAGCACTCGTAGATGGTGGCGTGCGGGTAGGAGAGCAGGATGGGCGAGTGGGTGGCGATGATGAGCTGGGAGCCGTGCTTCACCAGCGCGTGCAGGTGGCTGAGCACGGCCATCTGCCGCTGCGGGGAGAGGGCCGCCTCCGGCTCGTCGAAAAGATAGAGTCCATTTCCCCGCAGCCTCTGGGTCAGGATGGTGAGAAAGGCCTCGCCGTGCGAGCGCTCGTGCACCGGCACATCCCCGTAGCCGGTGACGCCGAGGTCGTCGATCTGGCTGGCCAGGTTGTAGAAGCTCTCCGCGCGCAGGAAATAGTTGTCACTCTCGCGCCCGGCCCGGCGCGCCACCCGCAGCGCGTGGTGCAGTGGTGAGTGAGTCTCGCGCGTGGCGAAGTTAAAGTTCCGGCCTCCTCCTTCCGCATTGAACCCCAGCCGCACAGCCAGCCCCTCCAGCAGGGTGGATTTCCCGGAACCGTTCTCCCCCACCAGGAACGTCACCGCCCGGTGAAACTCCAGCCGCTCCAGCGAAGCGATGGCGGGCAGCGAAAACGGGTACGCCTCCCCCTCCAGCCCCGCCGGCTTTAGCAGATCCATCCACAGGAGAAATCCCCCGCCAAGAGGCTTTGGCTCCTCGGGAAAGAGACTGAGCTGCACCTCCTTCATCCGCGATCTTCAGAGTTTCCGCCCCGCCTGCTCCTTCACCCGCGCCACGAACTCCTCGTCAAAAAGGGTCGTCTTGATGTTGGGGTAGGTCTTCTCGTGGTGGTCAAATTTCGGCTGGCTCAGCTCCGCCCACGCCTTCGGGGCATCCCAATTCTCAACCACGCGGCGGTACATCGCCACCATGAAGCCCGTGCGGTCCGATCCATGCCAGCAGTGAACCAGAAACGGACCGTCCTCCTTTTTCTCCACGATCCGGAGAAACTCCACCACCTCGGCCTCCGTGATGTGCGCCGTGTCGATGCGAATGTGCTTCGTTTGCAGCCCCGTGCCCGTTGCTTCATCCGCATCGCTGTGGTATTCCCGCAGGCTGATCACCGTGCGGATGCCCAGCGACTCCAGGTCCCGCATGTCCAGCCGGTCTGGTTGCTGGCTGCGGTAGAGCAGGCCGGAGGCCACGCAGTCAAACCGCTTCAGCGGCCCCGGCTGGAGCGCCCGGCAGGCCCCCCACCCCGCAGTCAGGACACCGCAGACGCCCAGGATCATCAAAGGTCGTTTCATTCCCCGCACCTTAGCACACTGCCGGCCGCGCGGTTCGGGAAAATCCGGAACCCGGTTTCCCGCCGCGCCCCCCGGTTTTTAGCAGGCGTTCTCGCGTTTGAAGAACGTCATGACCATGATCTGGAAATCGAGCCAGATGTTCCAGTTCTCGATGTAGTAGAGGTCATACTTCACGCGCTCAGTCAAATCCGTGTCGCCGCGCAGGCCGTTCACCTGGGCCCAGCCGGTGATGCCGGGCTTGATGTTGTGGCGCGCATTGTAGTGCCGGATCTCGTCCTTGAACCGCTGGATCAGCTCCGGCCGCTCGGGGCGGGGGCCCACTAGGCTCATTTCACCCTTGAGGACGTTCCAGAACTGCGGCACCTCGTCGATGTTCCACCGGCGCATGAAGGCGCCCACCCGCAGGCAGCGCGGGTCATTTTTCACCGACCAGCCGACTCGGCCGCCCGTCTCGCTGTCCAGGCGCATGGAGCGCAGCTTGAAGATGCTGAAAAGCTTCCCGTTCCGGCCCAGACGCGTCTGGCGGTAAAAGATGGGGCCGCGATCCTCCAGTTTGATCATCAGTCCGAAGAACGCAATGACCGGTGCACTAATGAGCAGGCCAAACAGACCACCCAGCACGTCCACCCCGCGCTTCAGGTAGCTGTTGAAGGTCCCGTGCAGCGGCAGCCGGGAGATGCCCAGCAGCGGAATGCCGCCGATATTCTCAAGATGCAGACCTGAGACTAATATTTGAAAAACACTCGGGATCAATTTGAACTCCACCATCGCCTTCTCACAGGCGGCGGCGACTCCCATGAGGTCGTCCTTTGGCACGCCCATGTCAGTCATGAGCACGAGGTCCACTTCATGGCGTGCCAGGACCGCCTCGATCTCGCCGTAGTCACCCAGCCGCGGAATGTGGGCCGGAGGCGCCTCGTCATGCCAGTCGCCACTGGGCACGATCCCCACCACGTCATAAATGTGATTCGGATCACTCTCAATGATGGACATCAAGCGGTTCGACTCCGCACTCCACCCGACGAAAAGTACCTGCTGCGTGATCTTGCCCGCCATGCGCGCCCGGCTCATCCACACGTGCAGCACCTTCCTCCAAACCCCGAGCGCCACAAAGCACAGGCCGCCGCCCAGCACGCAATACACCCGGCTGATCGGCGGATTAACTTTGAGAATCAGCGAGATCGTCAGATACCCCAGCACCCAGAGCGCGCACGCCTGGCCAATGATCCGCCAGTGCCTGCGCACCGAGTGGATGTAGGACGGCGCATAAATGCGGAAATTTCCCAGCAGCAGAAGAAGAAGGGTCGTGCCCAGCACCACGTGCCCCTTGTAGGCATCCAGGTTCAGCCACGCCGTTGGTTCCACCTTGGTTCCGTAATATTTGAGGATCGTCTCAAACCTCATCCAGTACGCCAGCATCAGCATGGCGGCGACCACAAGAAGGTCGCCGATGAAGCTCACCACGATCAACCGGCTGCGAATCTGCTCGCGCACGTGGCGGCAGGGAACGGTTTGAGGGAAGGATGTTGTTTCAGCTGCATTCATGGGAACGAGGCCGGTCTCCGGCGGGTTGGGGGAGTGGACTTAAAACTTGTGAATTCTGGTTATTTCGGTCAGCGGGGAAAAATTCGCTAAACCATCCTTGGCCCCATTATCTACGAAATAAGGCGCCGAATATGGAAAATATGGGCGCTTTCGCAAAATCGTCAATCAAATTTCCGAAAATTATCAAAAACGACCTAAAATCAGATTTCCCGGCCGGAAAAGGTGAACCAATCCCGAGTGGGGAGGCCGAATTTCGGGCGGCATTTCGCGTCCCAGGGGCAGGGCAGAGCCGTCCCCGGCCAGCCGCAGCGCCACAAAACCAGCGCGCTCACCCTCCAAGAGCCCCGGAATGGCACCGCCACAAAAGCACCACCGCAGTTCGTGCCCGAGGCTCAGGGCACCGCAGGCAGGGGCTGGCAACCCTGCCTTTTTCCACCCCCACCCGCCGACCGGCTGGTAAACAGGCCTACTTCGCCACCTTCAGCACGCCCTTCATCAGGAATCGGTGCCCGGGAAAGGTGCAGACGTAAGGGTAGTCGCCCGCAACATCCGGCACGGTGAACTGGATAATCTCGGACTGGCCAGGGCCCAGCAGGTTCTTGCCCGCCACCACGATGTCCGGGCTCTCGGGCACGTAGGCCTTCGCGAGGGCACCGGCGGCGTCCTTCTGCAGCATCTCGTCGGACAGCTTCCCGATGGCAGCGTCAGTGCCGGGTTTGCAGAGGAGGAAGTTGTGCTGAAGCGGGCATTCGGGGTTCATGAAGAAGATCGCCACCCTTTCACCGGCCTTGGCCGTCAGTTCCTTCTTGTCATACTGCATGACGCCGGGCACCACGCCGAGGACCTCCTTGTGCACTTCACCCACGAGCGCGTCGGGCAGTGTCTCAGCCTGTTCGCCACCTCCCGCACGCACCGAAATTACGGCATGAGCCTCCTCAGTTGCCGCCGCACCGGCGACGACGACGGTCCGTCCCGATCCCCCTGCCCCGCCCTCATTCGCAGCCCTTCCCAGCTCAGCCGCCGTTTTCGAGGCAGGTGGCAGCACCGCAACCGGGGCCAGCCTGGGGAGGTTTGGCCGGGGAGCGGCCGCCGCTGGAAAATTCACTTCCGCAGAGGCTTTTGCGTCTGCCCTTAAAGTTTCACCAGACCCGCCTCCGTTGAAAAAGAACTGCTGGTAGACCCAGACACCCCCGCCTCCCAATCCGGCCACCACAGCGAACAAAATGAGGAATCCGAGGCCCGGCGAGACCGTGTGGACATGCTTGACGGTTGATTGGTTCATGGGATGTAAAGGTGGGAAACCACTCGGATATTTAATCGACGGCCCTCTGCGTCGGCACCAGGCGGCCCCTGCCGTGTACCCAAAAAGGCGGCAGCCCCGGAGGACTGCCGCCTGCGTGAAAGGATTGGAAACCAGCTTACTTGGTCACCTTCAGCACACCCTTCATCAGGAAGCGGTGGCCGGGAAAGGTGCAGACGTAAGGGTAGTCGCCAGCCACGTCAGGAACGGTGAACTGGATGATCTCGGACTGGCCGGGGCCCAGCAGTTTCTTGCCCGCCACCACGATGTCCGGGCTCTCGGGCACGTAGGCCTTCGCGAGGGCACCGGCGGCGTCCTTCTGCAGCATCTCGTCGGACAGCTTCCCGATGGCGGCGTCAGTACCGGGTTTGCAGAGGAGGAAGTTGTGCTGGAGCGGGCAGGCGGCGTTCTTGAACAGGATCGCCATCTTTTCACCGGCCTTGGCCGTCAGTTCCTTCTTGTCATACTGCATTACGCCGGGCAGCACGCCCAGCATTTCCTTGTGGAGTTCACCGGCGGGGGCGGCAGCGGCTGGCGCAGCGGGAGCGGCGGCGGCCGGAGCGGCGGCGGCGGGTTTGTCCTCAGCCCGGACGGCAGTCAGGGTGAGCAGGGAGCAGGCGAGGGTGGCAGCAATCTTATGTTTCATGTGTGGTTTGGATCAGGGTCTGGGTTGGTTGGATCCAGGAAATCGCCTTTCCCACTTGTGGAAGGGCGGTTTCCGGGTCGCTTCAATAAGCGCAATTTCCGGTTTCTTTTGTTTCCGTCAATCCGGGAATTGCCCCTCCTGCATTCACTCCCACCGCCTCAAGGATTCCCCCACTTCAGCCCTGCTTCTCCTTCACCTCAGATTCCGTGTCCTGTCTCCGCCTCCAGTTCCTCTCCGCCCTCGTAGTGCATGCCGCCGTCGCAACCTCAGCGACGGGCGCTCCCCAGCGTTTTCATTACCAGTCGATGGAGATGGGAGCCCCCTTCCGCCTCACCTTTTACGCCCCGGACGAGGCCGCCGCCACCGCCTCGCGGGATGCCGCCCTCGCCCGTATCCGCTCACTGAACCAGACCTTCAGCGATTACCTGCCGGACTCGGAGCTGTCCCGCCTCCCCCTTTCCGCCCCGCCCGGGCAGCCCGTGGCCCTCAGCCCGGACCTGTGGGAAATCCTGAGCCTCTCCCACGACCTCGCGCAGCGCAGCGGCGGAGCCTTCGACATCACCGTCGGCCCCCTCACCCGGCTCTGGCGAGAGACCCGACGCGAAGGGAAATCCTTCGACCCCGCCGCCACCGCCGCCATGCGTGAATCCTTCGGCCATCAGCACTTGAGGCTCGATGCCGCCGGCCACACCGCCACCCTCCTCCGTCCCGGCATGAGCCTCGACCTCGGCGGCATCGCCAAAGGCCGCGCCGCAGATGCCGCCCTCGCCGTCCTCCTCGCGCGAGGCCACACCGCGGCCCTCGTCGCCGCCGCCGGAGACATCGCCGCCGGAGATCCACCGCCCGGCCTGCCCGGCTGGCGCATCCTCATTTCCCCGCTGGATGCCCCCGGCGCCCCACCTCCACGCGAAGTCTGGCTCCGCCACTCCGCCGTCTCCACCTCCGGGGATGCCGTCCAGCACCTCGACGCCGGCGGAGTCCGCCAGTCCCACATCATCGATCCCCGCACGGGCGTCCCCCTCACCGACCACAGCCTAGTCACCGTCCTCGGGCCCGACGCCACCACCACCGACTCCCTCGCCACCACCCTCAGCGTCCTCGGTCCGGAGGCCGGCCTCCAGTTTCTCGCCACCGTCCCGCACACCGCCGCCCTCATCTGCCGCCAACCCGGCCCCGGCCCCGTCGAGGTCCACCAGTCCCCCGGCTGGGACACCCTCGCCAGCCTCCCCCCTCACATCGGCGGCACCGCCATCGAAAAAAAAGCCCATCCCTCAATCCCCTGGCGGCCACTCGTCGGCGCAGCCCTGCTAGCCCTCCTCCTCCTCGCCGGCCTTCATCGAATCAAATCCCAAAAACCACCACTCTAATCCTCTATTCCTCCATCCCCTTGCCTTCTTATTCGCTTTTATTCGCGTCCATTCGCGGTTGACTCGCGCCCCCAGCCCAGCCACCCACGCGCCACGAAGCAGCCCTCGTTTTTTCCGCATCTCGTTCTACACTCCACCCCGTGTCCACCACCACTGCACCAGCCCCCTGCCCCTCCCCCGCCCTCGAGAGCGCCCGCCGCAAGGCCTGGCTGCGCCTGCTCCCGCTGCTCTTCGTCAGCTACATGATCGCCTACATCGACCGGCAGAACGTCGCCCTGGCCAAGCTCAACATGACCCGCGACCTCCCTGGCTTCGATGATAAAGTGATCGGCTTCGGCGCCGGCATCTTCTTTCTCGGCTACATCCTCCTCGAACTCCCCGGCACCCTCCTTGTCGAGCGCTGGAGCGCGCGGAAATGGATCTCCCGCATCATGCTCACTTGGGGCATCATGGCCGGGCTCACCGCACTCGTGCGGACTCCGGTCCAGTTTTACGGCGTGCGTTTTCTCCTCGGTCTGGCCGAGGCCGGGTTCTTCCCCGGCGTCATCGTCTACCTCACCCACTGGTTCACCGCGCGGGATCGCGCCCGGGCCCTCGCCACCTTCCTCATCGCCACCCCCGCCGCACAGATCATCAGCCCCCGCATCTCCGGCTGGCTCCTCGCCATCGGCTCCGGGCCGGACCACCCGCCCGTCCTCGGCATGGTCGGCTGGCAGTGGGTTTACGTCTTCTGGGCCCTGCCCGCAGTCATCCTCAGCGTCGTCGTTTTCCTCTGCCTCACAGACCGCCCCCGCCAGGCCGCCTGGCTCACAACCCAGGAGCAGGAGGCGCTGGAGACCGCCCTCGAGAGCGAGCGCGCCGTCACCCGGCAGCGCCGCCGCATGACCGTGGCAGAGGCCCTGCGCCACCCCCGCGTCCTCCTCCTTGGCCTCGCCTACTTCTGCACCGTCACCGGCAGCTACGGCATCGAGTTCTTCCTCCCCAGCATCCTCAAGGCGTGGTACGCCCTCGACATGAACAAGCTCACCTGGCTCGTCATGCTTCCCCCCGCCCTCGCCCTCGTCGGGCAGCTCGCGGCCGGGTGGAGTTCAGACCGGTTTAAAGAAAGACGCTGGCATGCCGTCGGCCCCATCATTCTCGGCGCATGCGCCTTTGGCCTCGCCCCCTTCACCCAGGGCCACCTCGGCCTCACCGTGCTCTGCTTTGCCCTCGCCGCCACCGGGTGCAAGAGCTACATGCCCGCCTTCTGGTCCCTGCCCAGCCTCTTCCTCACCGAGTCCGCCGCCGCCGGCAGCATCGCCCTCATTAATTCCTTCGGAAACCTCGGCGGCTACCTCGGCCCCGCCATCATGGGCAATACCGTCGCCCTCACCGGCTCCTACTCCGCCGGCCTCTGGTGCCTCTGCGGCTTCCTCCTCGTCTCCGCCAGCCTCCTCTATTTCCTCACCCGGCTGAAGTCCGAGCCCTCCCCCGCCTGACCTCACCCCGCCGCCAGCCGCTGCCGCCCCGCCCACACCTCCCCCGGCCCAAGCACCACCGGCCGCCCCACCGCCGCCGCCTCCACGCAGACAAACTCCCGCCACCCCTCCGGCTCCAGATCCGCAAACTTCCCGCCCACCACCGGCCCCGGGTTCCACACCACCACATCGTCAAAACCCGCCTCCGTGATTTCCACCACCCGGCCCCCCTCCACCAGGCGCAGCGGACTTTCCCCCACCGCGTAGTAAATCCGGTCCACCTCCGTGCCAAAGCTCACCTCCTCCGCGTCGTCCGTGTGCTCCGTCATCGTCACCTCATCCAGGTAGCGCGCCCCCTGCAGCCCGGCCACCCGCGCCACCGTCGCCTCCGCCACCCGCAGATACGTGTGCAGCGCCGCCGTGAAGGAAAAAACCTCCCGGCCCGTGTTCGTGATCCGCAGCTCCACCGCCAGCGCCGCGCCCGACACCTCCACCACCAGCTCCGCCAGGAAATCATGAGGCCATATCCCCCGCGTCTCCGCCGACGACTCCAGCACCAGCCGCGCCCGGCCGCCCGCCGCCTCCGCCACCTGCCACTCCCGGTTCCGGGCCAGCCCATGCTTCGGCAGCGGCCCCATCGGGCCAAACTGCGGAAAGATCACCGGCACCCCGCCCCGTATGGAAGCCCCCGGCCCGCCCGCTGCCAGCGGACTCAAAAACAGCCGCTCCTTCCCGCCCGCGCCCGCCGGCACCCAGCCCACCACCTGCCCGCCATGCGCAGACACCTCCGCCACCGCCCCGTCCCCCGCCGTCAGCCTGATCTTCGTTATCGGTTCCGCCATCATCCCGCCACAGGAGCCCAGCTTCCCCCATCCATCAACGCCCAAAATCCCCCCCGCCTCCTCCCAATCCCTGGGATTCAGTTGTCGGAGAGTGAAAGGCCGCATCCCTCCTGAAACCCCGTCTTTTCCTCCAATTCAAGAAAAACCCGGCCCGCGAAGGCCACCAGCCCATTGCCTCCGGCCCGCTCCCTGCTACTCTTTGTCTCCATGCCAGCCACCACCATCATTTCACCGGGCCAGGAAGTCGAAGTGCCCGCCATCGCCTCCGCCCTGCGTGAACTCTGGGGCACGGATGCGGCACGGACCAAGGCGGCCCTGACCAATTTCGCCATCTACAGCGAGGACCCCGGAAGCCTGGAGGCCAACACCGCCCTGATGAGCGAGGTCACCGCAGAGCACGCCTGCCGCGCCATCCTCATCGCAGCCAGGCCCGACGAAGGCGAGACCACCGTGCGCACCTGGGTCACGGCCCACTGCCAGCTCAGCGGCACCGGAGGAAAACAGGTCTGCTCGGAGCAAATTTCCTTCCTCCTCACCGGACGCATCCGCAACCTGCTGCGCAACATCGTCTTCTCCAGCCTGGAAAGCGACCTCCCCCTCGTCTTTTTCTGGCAGGGCAGCCTGACCCGCCGCTTCGAGCCGCACCTCTTCCGCCGCATCGACCGCCTCGTCGTCGACAGCGCCTCGTGGTCCGATCCCGTCGCAGACTTCGACGCCATCCGCGAGGCCGTGCGCGACACAAATTCCCACTTCGTCATCCTTGACCTCGGCTGGATGTGCATCTTCCCCTTTCGCCAGGCCCTCGCCGGAGCCTTCGACGAGGCCTGCGCCCGCGCACAGCTCGCCAGCCTGGACACCCTCAGCATCACCCACGCCCCGGGCCGCCACCTCACCGCCCTCTACCTCGTCTCCTGGATCGCTTACAAGACAGGCTGGTTCTTCCAGTCGGAGACCGAACTCGTCCGCCCGGACGGCTCCATCGTGAAAGTCGCCCTCACCGAGTCCGCCTCCCAGACACCCCTCAGCCGCCTCCGCTTCACCGGCCCGGGCTCAGACATCGACATCACCCGCGACCCCGCCGCCTCCTTCCTCCACACCAGGCTCACCGTCCCCGGACTGGAAAACACCCAGGTCACCCCCGCCTGCCCGGACTCCGGCGCCCGCCTCCTCATCGAGCGCCTCAGCCGCGGCGGAAACAACGCCCTCTACTTCAAACTCTGGAAACCCGTCCGCCGCCTTCTCGGCAAAAAACGCGAAGGCGTACCCGCCGCTGGCGAAAGCACCGTCCCGGCGGCCCAAGCCGCAACGTACTCGAACTGAATTCCCCAAAATATGAGTTCGCCTGCCACGCGCGAACCTGAGCCGCCCCCGCCCGTCAACGCCTCTGATCCTGAGAGGACTCCCCCTTCACACATCCGGCAATACTGGTGGCATGCCTGGCTCATCGCCACGCTCGCCCTGCCTGCTGCGGCCGGTTGCGCGCTCGCCAAAGCAAGCTCTTTCCAGCCAGGCCTTGCTTTCGGCCTCCTCCTCGCCGGCTTTTTCCTCCATCCATTCGCCACCACCAAACTCACCCCGCAAAAAAACAGGCTCCTCCTGATCCTCCTGATTGGAGGCTGGTTCGTAATACTCGCCAGCCTCATTTTCGGCTGCGTACTGGGCTTTCACGTGATCCCCTGACCCAGCCCGATGAATCCGACGTCCGGTCTCAACCCGGTCGTCACTTTCCCTTTTCCTCACTGCTCAAAACAACAAGCCGGGGCCTCAGCAACCTCCATCATACCTGCCTTCGCGTTTCATTGCATTCCTTCGTGGTTCACCTCGTGCCCTCTGCACAACACGCCACCCCGCGCACTCCACGCCGCCTCCGCCACCCCTCCGAATTCCCAGGGCCAAAGGCCCGCTCCATCCCAGCCTGGGCCAGCGGCCCAGGAGCCCAGGAAACCAACCCGCAAAACCGGGAGGGCTGAAGGCCCGGCCCATCCGGCGCGGCGGACTGGGACGGGCCTTCAGCCCTTGCGAAATGGGGGCCGCCTCCCCTGGGCCGCTGGCCCAGTCTGGGATGGAGCAGGCCCTTGGCCTTTCTCGGGACCCGCACACCGCGCCTCGCCGCAAACAACGGTCCCGCTAACACGCCCAGTACCCGCCACTCGCACGCCGCACTCGCCTTTTGGAAAGTCCGGCTGCGTCCCACCCCGCGCCCGCCCCTCAAACATTTCCCTCCTCCTCCATTCGCTTTTATTCGCGTTGCTTCGCGTTCATTCGCGGTTCACCCCGTGCCCCCTGCGCCCCGCCCGTGCACCGTGCCCGAGCCCCACGCCGCCCCACACTACACCCCCACCGGAGCCTCCACCCATTTCCCATGCTCCTTGATCAGGTCGATCAACCGCTGCACGGCCTCGCCTTCGGGGATGTTGAACTTCACGGCGGTCTTGCCGACGTAGAGGTTGATCTTCGACGGGGCGCCGCCGACGTAGCCAAAGTCAGCGTCGGCCATTTCCCCGGGGCCGTTCACGATGCAGCCCATGATGGCGATCTTCACGCCCTTCAGGTGGTTCGTGGCGGCGCGGATGCGGGCGGTGGTTTCCTGGAGGTTGAAGAGCGTCCGGCCGCAGCTGGGGCAGGCGACGTAGTCCGTCTTGAAAATGCGGGATCCGGCAGCCTGGAGGATGTTGAACGCGAGCCGGAGTGACTGGCCCGGGGCCTCCTCGCCCTGGACGAGGATGGCATCGCCAATGCCGTCGCAGAGCAGGCTGCCCAGATTTGCCGAGGACTCCAGGAGCGTGGCGGTGAAGTCCCGCCCGGCGTCGTGCGAGGGCGTGAGCACGTCCTTCAGCACGATGGGGTGGCGGGCATCCAGTTTCCCGGCCAGCAGGCGGAAGGCGGCCACCGCAGGCAGATCCAGCCCGTCCTTCACAGAAACGAGGCTGGCCCCGGCTCCGGCATTCACTGCGGCCACGGCGGCGTCATCACGCGGGTCCACCTCCACGATGCCGGCCGCCTCGTAAATGAAGTCGGGTTTGAAATCCCCGAGCTTGTCCAGCTTGTGCGCGATCTGGTCGTGCTTCGCCTGACGCACGGCCACCTGCACGACACTGCCACCTCCGATTTTCACCCCGGCCGCCTCCACCGCAGCAGAGGCGCGGCGCTCGTAGGAGAAGGGATCAAAGGAAAGCGGCCTCGCCAGCCCCGCCGCCAAGCCGCGCCCGGCCAGCTGGTGGCTCCAGTCCCGCAGCGCCAGGGCGACCGGGATTTCATGCACGCTGTCCTCCGTGAGGCTCACGCGGATGGTGTCGCCCACCCCGTCCCCCAGCAGGCTGCCGATGCCGATGGCGCTCTTGATCCGGCCGTCCTCGCCATCACCCGCCTCGGTCACGCCGAGGTGGATCGGGTAGTTCCAGTCCGGCCCCAGCTCGTTCAGCCGGGCCACGAGCAGCCGGTAGGCCTCGATCATCACCTTCGGGTTGCTCGCCTTCATGGAGAAGATGAACTCGTGGTAGCCCATCTCCCGCGCGATGCGGGCAAACTCCAGCGCGCTCTCCACCATGCCGAGCGGCGTGTCCCCGTAGCGGTTCATGATGCGGTCGCTCAGGGAGCCGTGGTTCGTGCCGATGCGCATCGCCACGCCGCGCGACTGGCACAGCGTGACCAGCGGGGCAAAGCGCTCGCGGATGCGGTCCAGCTCCGCCGAATACTGCTCGTCGGTGTACTCGATGATCTTGAATTTTTTCGAGTCCGCGTAGTTCCCCGGGTTGATGCGCACTTTCTCCACCCACTTGGCCGCCTCCAGCGCTGCGTCGGGTTTGAAATGAATGTCCGCCACGATGGGCACCGCGCAGCCCTGCGCCCGCAGCCCGGCCACGATGTGCTCCAGATTCGCCGCGTCCTTCACTGTGGGCGCGGTGATGCGCACGATCTCGCACCCCACGGCCACCAGGTCCAGCGTCTGCTGGATGCACTGGGCCGTGTCCATCGTGTCGCACGTCAGCATGGACTGGACGCGCACCGGATTGGCACCGCCCACGCCCACTCCGCCCACCCTCACTTCACGGGTGGTCCGGCGCTGGCAGGTGTAGAGATCGTCGCAAAACTTCATCCCCCCACCCGTTCCACCTGCCGGGGAGAAATCAAGCCGCGCATCAACTCGCGCCGCCCGCCTACCGCCTTTTTTTCTCCGCCGCGTCCTGCGCGGCCAGGTGATTCTGGAGGATGTTCTGCACGTGCTCCTTCTCCCGGGCGTTGGCCATCGCCTCGTCGTAACTGATGTGGCCGTTCACCAGGAGGTGCGCCAGGCTGTCGTCCACCGTGTGCATGCCGTCCTTCGCGCCGATCTGCATCAGGCCGATCAGCCGCTCGTTGCGCCCTTCGCGAATGACAGAGCGCACCGCCGCATTGCACCGCAGGATCTCCGTGGCCAGCACCCGGCCCGGCGCATCCGCCCGCGGCAGCAGCCGCTGGGAGCAAATGCCGATCAGGCAGTTGGCGATCTGGGAACGGATCTGCGACTGCTGGTCCGCCGGAAAGGCGTCGATGATCCGGTCCAGGGCCTTCGGCGCATCGATGGAGTGCAGCGTGGAGATGACCAAGTGCCCGGTTTCCGCCGCCGTGAGCGCGGTCGAGATCGTCTCCAGGTCACGCATTTCACTGACGAGGATGACGTCCGGATCCTGCCGCAGCGCCGAACGCAGGGCGGAGCCAAAGCTCTTGCTGTCGATGCCCACCTGCCGCTGCTTGATGATGCCGAAGCTGTGATCGAACAAGTACTCGATCGGGTCCTCGATGGACACGACCACACAGGAGCGCTCCGAAATGATTTTTTTCGCCATGGCCGCCAGGGTGGCCGTCTTTCCCATGCCCGCCAGTCCCGTCACCAGCAGCAGCCCGGAGCGCGACATGGCCAGCTCCGAAACCACCGGCGTGTGCCCCAGCGAGGGCAGGTCGGGTATCTCATTCGGCACGTGGCGGAAGGCGCCCTCCACCCGCCCTTTGGAGAAGTGGGCATTCCCCCGGAACCTCCCCACCCCCTCCAGCTGCACGGCAAAGTCCACGTCCCAGTCCTTTTCCAGCTGGGCCCGCTGGGTCTCGCTCAGCACGCTGTAGACGAGGTCTTTTGTCATCTCCGCGTCCAGGTTGTACTCCTCCAGCGGCTGCAGCACGCCATTCAGCCGCACGGCGGGCGGCGCGCCCACGCTCAGGTGGAGGTCGGAGGCGCCGAGCTGGCGGCTCATGGCGAGGTAGTCGGTGATGTCGCGGGCCATGTCAGGGAGTCGTTCGTCGTTTCAGAAAAATGGGGTGGTCTGTGGATGCCGGCCCTGCCTCAGGACAGGCCGCGCATGGCACGGACAAAGTCGGCCTCGCTGTGCACCGCGCGGCTGGCCACCTCCGTCGAGATGATGCCCGCCTGGCACGCGCTGACGAGCCCGCGGATGAAGGAAACGCTGCCGGGCGTTTGCTGGCGGTTCATGTAGTCGCGGATTTCCGGGAGCTTCTCCTCGCGGATCCAGTTCCGCACCGCACCGCCGTTCTCCAGGTATTCCGGCACCAGGGCAAACCCCTCGCCGTCCGCCGTGGGCAGCAGCATCTGGCTCAGGATGCCGATCAGCTGCATGGAAAGCAGGAGCAGGCAGCTGTCCCGCTCGCGCTCCGGGAAGATGCTGATCAGTCGCTCCAGCGTGTCCACCGCGTCCGAGCTGTGCAGCGTCGTGATGACCAGGTGCCCGGTTTCGCACGCCTGCAGCGCGATCGCCGCGCTCTCCGGATCCCGGATTTCCCCGAGAAAGAGCACGTCCGGCGCCATCCGCATCGCTGCCCGCAGCGCCCGGCCAAAACTCTCGCTGTCCGTGCCCACCTCCCGCTGGTTGATCAGGGAAAGCTTGCTGCTGAACTGGTACTCCACCGGGTCCTCGATCGTCACGATGTGCCGCGCCACATTCGCATTCAGCCACTCCAGGCAGGACGCCACCGTGGTCGACTTCCCGGAGCCCGTCGCGCCGGTGATGAGGATCAGCCCCGAGCGCCGCTGGATCCACGGCATCAGCACGTCCTCCGGCAGCCCCAGCGCATCCATCGTCGGCACTTGGTTGCGGATCGTCCGCAGCGCCGCGCCGATCCGGCCCGCCTGGCGGAAAAGCGCCACCCGCAGCCGACTGTTGTCATCCGGCTGGTAGGAGGAGTCGCGGTCCGTGTCCCGCGCCGGGTCCGCCCCGCAGTGCCGCCAGAAGGCCTCCAACTCCGCCCGCGTCGTGGACGGTTCCTTGTCCAGCTCGTGCACGCTCCCGTGCAGCTTCACCCGGGCCTTCGCCCCCTCTCCGAGAAACAGGTCGCTCGCCCCCCATTCCTGGGCGATGGCGATGAGTCGGTTGATGGTGGGGAGGGACATGGGCGTAAGCTGCGGGGGATGGTGAAGGGGTGGAAATACAGTCGCCCCACCCAAAAGGCAAGCTGCGGCGCGGATTTTGCTCTGGCCCCCGGCCGCCCCTCGGGTGAAAGGTGCTGCCGCCTCCCAACGTATCCGCTCCCGCCATGCCTGGAAAAATCCTCCTCCTGCTTTCCTTTTTCCTCCTCAGCCGCGTCCATGCCGCCCCGCCGGTCATCCACGCCTTCGTCGCCCTGTGTGACAATGACCACCAGGGCATCCAGAAAGTGCCCGCCAAAATCGGCAACGGCGACGACCCCGCCTCCAATCTCTACTGGGGCTGCGATGACGGGCTGGCCGTCGTTTTCTCCCGCAGCCCGGACTGGAAAAAGCTGGCCACCCTCACCCAGCCGGTCAAGGACATTGTCCTCGAGCGCCGCATCTACCAGCATACCGCGACCAAGGCATGGCTCGTCGCGGATGCCTACCGGGGCCGGGAAATCAAGCGCTGCCTGGCCGACTACTTCGCCGCCCTCGCCGGCACCTCCACGCTGGAGGTCGAGGTGGACGGGCAGAAAATCGCCGCCGCCGGAGCCTCGTCACTCGTCGCCTACCTGGGCCACGACGGCCTGATGGAGTTTGACCTCACCCCGCCCGCACCCGCCGCCGGCATGGCGAAGAAATCCGCCATTTCCCTCTGCTGCATCAGCCAGGGCTGGTTCGGGCCGAAACTGGAGGTTCTTGAGCGAAAAGCGTGGGAACAATTCTTTGAACCGGGGCAACCGATCTGTTGGCGCGGAGCGCTTTCTCGGCATGTAGAGCGGTATGATTGACCACGCGCAGTTTGAAAAGCTTTTG
>JANOAS010000383.1:0-18308 GCA_031411255.1 bacterium | reverse complement strand
ACGACGGAAGCCATCGAAGGCAGTGAGCAATGATTTCCGATCCGCTAGTCGCTCGATGCTCACGCCATTGAGAGTCATGTCATCCTTCACGCTGCCCATGGGCATGAACGGGGCATGAGCGACGCCCAGAAAGCTGGTCCGACCTTGATTGTAGGGCGTGTGTTTCATGTTGGGCGAGAGATTCACATACCCTGGCACTGAGGCTCCGCCACCCTCAACCTTCGAGACCACACTACCAATTTCCGGCCAACCACCCGGAGGCGCATTGTCATTCAAACGGCCGGTCACACACTGGAATGATTCATGCCGGTCCTTGGCTCCGACCACACTTCTAACAAAATTAAATTTATCCGCCATCTTCGCGATTCGTGGCAAATGTTCGCAAATCTGGATGCCCGGGACGTTGGTGCGGATGGGAGAAAACTCCCCGCGAATTTCCGAAGGCGCGTCCATCTTCAGATCATACATGTCCTGATGCGGCGGCCCGCCGGGAAGGTAAACGAGGATCAATGCCTTCTGCGATTTCCCCCGCCCCTGCGCGGCCTCAGCACGCAGCAGATCCGGCAGACTGAGTCCCGCGAGCCCCAGCCCGCCGAGACGCAGAAACGAACGCCGCGACATGCCGTCGCAGTAGGAACCTGAAGATTTTTTAGAGAAGAGTGTGAGCATGAAATTCAGTTAGCCGATCAATTCCGGCATGGGGGCAAATTGTTCATCCACGAGATAACGCGGACGGCCATTCAGGTCGTTCATGGTGGCGGTCTTGGTGTCGATGCCAGACGCGTGATAAAGCGTGGCGAAGATTTCCTGGAAATCCACGGGACGCGATGCCGCCTCGCCCCCAAGACGATCTGTGGAGCCGACGATCTGGCCGTGATTCATACCGCCACAGGCCAGCGCTGCGCAGGACACGCGGGGCCAGTGGTCGCGACCGCCTTGAGCGTTGACTTGCGGGGTGCGGCCGAATTCGCCCCAGACCACGACGCTGACGTCTTTGTCCAAGCCTGAGTTGTGCAGATCCTCCACCAAAGCAGTGAGCCCGTTGTCCAACTGGGGAAACACCTCGCGAGCCTGACCGAAGTTGTTGCTATGCCAGTCCCAGCGGTTAAATCCTAACGTCACGCAACGAACTCCGGCTTCCACCAACCGACGCGCCATGAGAAATTGCTCGGGACACTGAGGACCACCGTCATCGCGACATTTCATCGAGCCACCGCCGTAACGAGCCCGGACTTTCGCGTCCTCCTTGTCTAAATTTAACGCATCCGCTAGACGACTGGACGTCAGGACGCCCATGGCCTGCTGCTGGAAGGCATCCATCGCGCCCATCATGCCTGAGGCATCAACGTCCCGTCGCATGTTATCGAAGCTGGTTAACAGCGCCTTCCGATCCTGCAGGCGATCCAGAGAAATATTGTTCAATGTCAGATCCGCCGCCCCGCCACCGTGCGGCTGGAAGGGAGCATGAGCCGGCCCAAGGAATCCGGGCTGCCCGGGATTCGCCCACGGACCGTGGCCCATTTTGGGCGACAGCCCGACAAACGCCGGCACGCCCGGAGCACCCGCTCCCTGCATGCGCGACATGATGGCCCCGATGCTCGGCCAGCCACCGGCGGGAGCATTTACGGCTGGACGCCCGGTCAGGCATTGCTCTGCCGCGTGCTGCCCAGTGCTGCCGACCACACTGCGGATGATGCTGAATTTATCCATCATGGCCGCCATCTTCGGAAACAGCTCGCAGACCTGAATACCCGCCACATTGGTCCCAATGGGCCGGAATTCCCCCCGAATCTCCGCCGGGGCATCCGGCTTCAGATCCCACATGTCCTGATGCGGCGGCCCCCCGGGCAGGAAGATCATGATGATGGACTTGTTGCTTTTCTTCCCCTGGTCCGCTTCCGCCCTTAGCAGTTGCGGCAGAGCCAAGCCTCCCAGCCCCAGCGCACCGAGGCGCAAGAATCCCCTGCGGGAGAGACCGTCGCAAAATCGTGTGGTGTGAGAACCGATGAGATTGATCATTTTTCTGTGGCAGTCTGGGCCGTGGGTGGGTGGTCGCAGGCACTGCATTCGGTGAATGCGGCAGCGCTGTTTTCGGCTGTTTACGGGGAATTAAGGGCGCCCGATGGCCCGATCAAGGCGGAATCGTTGCTTGAGCCGGGGCTGGAAACCGTAGCCACCGTAAAAACGCGGCAGCCCTAGGTAGTACAAGGCGTCCTCAGACTTGCCGGCAGAAAGAGAGATGCGGAATCCAAGGGGGAGGAGTGTTGTGGGATTCGTAGCCCATGGTGGCACGGAAATCGGAGCGTGGGCCCGGGGCCGTCCGTTTCACTTCGAGTTCAGCGCGTGAGAGATGGGGCTGGTGGAGTTCCGATCCCTGAGCCCAACGTGTCATTCATGGCGACGACGCCACCACGGGCGGAGGCGTGGAGCAGGGGCGCTGATTTGCCTGCCTGGGCGGGCCTGGAACGAGAGGGCTGGGGTTGAGGCGGGATGCTCCGGGACGAGGCAACCCCGGGTTTTCCATTACACCAGACTGGGTGCCCCAGAAGGGGGCTGCAGCTGCCATTGGAGGGGTTTTCCAGCAGGGTCAGCTCTTCATGTAGTCCAGGGCGGCGGCGGTCTTTTCCACCTGGGGGGCGGCCTCCAGCAGGTCGGAAATGGCGTCCCAGTGGCCGCTGAGGAGGACTTCGCGCGAGGATTCCGGAATGTGAACAGGGAAGTTTTTCTCGCGGTTGGCCCCGTAGAAGACGCGGCAGGCCTCGACGTCGACGGTGACGGGCAGTTCAGGATCTGCCTCCGTGAGGGCGGCCAGCATTTTCACGTCCTCGCTGGTCCCGGTGACGCAGGGGATGCCGAGGGTGGTGCAGTTGCTGAAGAAGATTTCGGCGAAGCTTTCCGCGATGATGGCGTGGAAGCCGTAGCGGTAAAGCGCCTGCGGGGCATGTTCGCGCGAGGAGCCGCAGCCGAAGTTCACGCCGGTGAGCAGGATTTTGGCGCCCTTGTGACGGGGATCGTTCAGTGGGTGGTTCTTGTCGCTCCCGTTGGCGTTTTTGCGCACATCGTAGAAAAGGAATTCGCCCAGTCCGTCGAAGGTGACGCACTTCATGAACCGGGCCGGGATGATGCGGTCGGTGTCGAGGTCGCTGCCTGGGACGAAAACGGTTTTGCCGGTGACTTGGGTGATCTTTGCGAGTGCCATGATCCGGGGACCATAGCCGGGAATCCGGCCCGATCAACGGGGAGTGTGCTTTGCGGGGCCACGAAATGGAGAAAACCGGGAGGAAAAGGGGCGGGCAGGCCGGATGGTGAAGCCTCCCAGGGGTGGAGGAGCGGATTTCGCGTTGCCGGGTAAGGGAATTGCTTAATGGCGCATCCGCGCAGGGCAGCGGAGTCTTGCGATCTGCACGGGCCGACCTCTCACCGGCCATCCGCAGCCCATCCCCCATGAGACGGATTTTTTCGATTTCCCTGCTGGCCTGTGCGCTGGCCGCTCCATCCAGCGGCCAGTCATCGGCTGGTGCCGTGCCCGTTGCGCCTGCGGCCGGGGCGCCAACTGCTGCGGCGGGAAAGGTGGGGCCGGTGGTGAAGTCAGTCACGCTGGAAGTGGGCAAGCGCAGCATCCGGCAGTATGAAACTGAGAACCCGAAGGCGGTGATTATCTTTGGATCGGGGGACGGTGGGTGGAGTTATTTTGAGGAAAAAATCTGCCTCTATCTCCAAAAACACGGTTACTGGGTGGTGGGGCTGGATTTCCACGACTATGCGAGTGCGGACTACACGCTGGAGAAGCTGAAGAAGGACTTTACAGCGATTTCGAAGGCGGCGCGGACGGATGCGAAGGGGCCCGATCTGCCGCTGATCTGGGGGGGCTGGAGCATGGGGGCGGAGCAGGCGGTGCCGGCGGCGGCGGAGTTGAAAGAGACTTTTCCGGTCAGGGGGCTGCTGCTGGTGGCACCGGGTGAGCGGGGGCGCTACGGCCTGCACTGGCAGGACCGGATGGGGATCGCACCCAAGGGGGTGAACACCTTTGGCGTGGTGGATTTCGCAGAGAAGCTGGGCAAGATCAAGGTGGCGCAGTTTCACCCCGGGCTGGACCTGCTGGATTCGATTTCGTGGCTGGACAAGCTGAAGGCCCCACACAAGCTGTGGACGCTGCCCCGGTCGCTGCACAACTTTGACGGCGCGAGCGATGCCTTTTTGAAGCAAATCAAGGAGGGCATGGACTACCTGCTGGCCGCTGAGGAGGCTGAACGTGCTGTTCCGGCGGCGCCGGACGTGGTGGTTCCCGTGGTGCCTGTACCCCCGCCAGCCGCCGGAGTGGAGGCGGCACCGCCTGGAAAATAGCATGGTCCTTCCCACGATGACCCCGGCCTCTTCCAGTTCGCCATCCCCTGGCTCTGCGACCACCGCCCTGCAGGTGGCGGAGGGGGAGGGACTGCTGCCGCTGCTCCCCCGGGTGGAAAATGAGGAGGCGTGTCCACTTTCCCAGCGGCTCTTTGCCCCGAAGGCGCTGGCCTGGGTGACGGGCACGCTGGGTGCGTTCAATTTCATCGATGCGCTGATCCCGCGCGAGCCGGAGATGATCGAGCGAATGGAGGAATTCATTCCGCTCGAGATTTCCGAAGGAAGCCGGTTTTTGCAGGTGGTGGCTGGAGTGGCGCTGCTAGTGCTGGCGCGCGGGCTCTGGAGGCAGAAGCATGCGGCCTGGGTGCTGGCGGTGGCGGCGTTCACGCTCATGCCCGTGCTGCACCTCTCCCGGGACTTTAACTGGACCTACGCAACCACCCCGCTCATAATGCTGGCGTGGCTGTTTGTGAAACGAAAGGCCTTTGTAGCCAAGTCTGATCGGCCTTCCATCGGCCGCGGACTCAGGCTGCTGCCGGTGCTGGCCGGGGCGGCCTACGTGGGAAGCCTGGTGCTCATTCATCAGGTGCGGAGCGAGCTGGGCGGCTTCAAAACGCCGAACGCCGTCCCGCGGGCGGCGGCCGAGCTGCTCCTCTTTCAGAAAACCCGGCAGGTGCATCCGCTGACGCCTCGCGCAGCGGCAAACCTTCAGGTCATCACCTTCGGAGGGCCTGTCGTGGCGCTGCTTGGGCTGATTTTGTTTCTCCGCCCCGTTGTGGCGCGGGAGCACCCGACGGTGGAGGATTTTGCCCGGGTGAAGCGGCTGATCGACCAGAACGGGGACGACATCCTGGACCAGTTTGCCCTGATGGAGGACAAGCAATTTTTCTTCACGGCGGACGGGAGGTGCGTGGTCGTCTACGCGCGGTGGAGGAACTTTGCCGTCACGCTGGGCGACCCGATCGGGGTGGAAGCGGGCAAGGCCGGGGCGGTGGCGGAGTTTTCCCGCTTTTGCCGCCTGAACGACTGGCAGCCGGTTTTCTACACGGTCAGTCCGCGTTTTCTGGATGCGTATTTGCAGCAGGGCTTTACGAGCTTCAAGATAGCGGAGGAGGCGGTGCTCGTGCTGAAGGATTTCACCCTGAAGGGCGGGCGCTACCAGAATGTGCGGACGGCGCAAAATCGCGCCCGGAAGCTCGGCTGGCAGACGGTGTGGTACACCCCGGCGAACGGCATCGACCACGGCTGGGAGGCGCAGATGAAGCTCATCTCCGATGCCTGGCTGGCGGCCAAGCACGGCGGGGAGATGACGTTCGACATTGGCGCCTTTTCCGTGGAGGAAATCCACCTGCGCGGGGCGGCGCTGATGATCAGCCCGGAGGGGAGGGTGGAGGCCTTCTGCACCTGGCTGCCGTATGCGCAGGGCCGGGGGCGGGTGATCGACCTCATGCGGGCCCGGCACGATGCGCCGCTGGCCATGGACGCGCTCATCGTGGACTGCCTGCAGAAATTTCAGGCCGACGGTCTGGAGGAGGTGTCGCTGGCCAACGCGCCGCTGGCCAACTGCGAGGAGGACCCGAAGATGCTGAGCAAGGAGGAGAAGGCGGTGAAGTATTTCTTTGAAAACTTCAACAAGCTCTACGGCTACAAGTCACTCTTTTTTTTCAAAAACAAGTTTGTCCCGCAATGGCGCCCGCGCTACCTGGCCTACCGCGGCGCAGCCAGTCTGCCGATGATCGCGCTGGCACTGGCGGGCATTCACACGCCCGGCGGGCTGGGGAAAATCTGGAAATCGTAGGGAAAAGGGGGGCGGCATTTATTTGACTGCCGGCCACTGGAGGTGGCGGTGCAGAAAGTCGAAGCTGGCGTCCGCCTTCATGCTGTGGCCGCCCTGGAAGAACTGGATTTCCGTTTTTTCCGCCAGGCCCACCTGGGCGCAGAGCCAGGAGACTTTGGCGTATTCGTGGGCGACCCATTCGTCGCGGCCGACCAGGTCGCGGTGGCCGCGCTCGACCATGAAGGGGCGGGGGATCATGAGGCTGGCCATCTCCGCGTAGTCAAAGGTGTGGCCGAGATTCCAGTAGGGCATCTCCCACTCGATGGTCCGCATGAAGCTGAAGGGCACGCTGGTCGAGGCCACCTTGCGCGTCCACTGGTTGAAGTCCCCGCTGCAGATGGAGAGGCAGTATTTTTCCAGCAGTGGCGGCACGCGCACGGCCGTCTCCCCGCCGTAGCTCAGGCCGTAGAAGGCGATGCGGCTCCCGTCCACAAAGGGCTGGGCGTCCAGCCAGTGGAGGATCTGGTCGTGGGAGGAGAGGATGAAGGAAAACAGGGTGGCTTTGACCGTGTTGGCCTTTCTGTCCAGCCAGCGGTAGCGGTCCTCGCCCCGGTAGAGGTTGTGGGGGGCGAAGGTGATGAATCCCTGTTCCGCGAGCACGGCGGCCACGTTCCGGTAGCCTGTGGTGTTGCCGTCGAGGAGATTGCGCGGCAGGCCATCGCGCCCGTGCTGGCAGACGACGACGGGGCGGCGTTCGCCCGACTTCAGATCCTTCGGCAGGACGAGCAGGCCCCAGGCGATGAGGTCGGGATGCACATCCAGCACGACGTCCCATGCGGTCCACTTGTCCGTCTCCTTCACGAGCCGGGTGCGGGCATTGAAGGGCAGGAGCGGCTCGTCGAAGCGGCCCATTCCCTCGTCGCGGAACTGTTCGCGGAATTTCTTTGCCCCTTGGATGAATTTCTCCGCCGGGTAGGTGGGCAGCACGGGATCCGTGCTCCACTTGCTGATCTCCAGCTCGGGCATGATGGAGTAGAGAAAGGCGCGGTCGCGGACCTGGTCGGACTTTTCCACCAGGCGCTGGATGAGGCCCTCCATGGCGGAAAACAGGCGGGCCTGGCGTGCGGCGGGGGCAAAGGCGCTGCGGCGCTCCACGGGAACGTCATCGGAGACCGGGTTCAGCTTTTCGAGGCCGAGGCTGCGGGCAAAGGCGGTGACGGCCTCGTCGGAAAAGGGGCCGGCCTCGCTGCGGACGAGGAGGGGTTTTTGAAACTGCGGCCCGGTCTGAATGCGGGCGGCTTCAGCCTGCACACTGGGCCATTCCGGTGTGTGGATTTCGCCCTTGTGTCCGGTCACGTCGGGGACCGGGCTGTGCTCGATGACGAGCGGGCGCGGCAGGATGAGCCCGGCGATCTCTGCGTCGCCAAACTCCCGGAGCAGGCCCCAGACGTTGCGGTAAATGGGCTCGGCCCAGACGCGCTGGCGGGAGTCGAAGTAGCCGCTGACGAGGGCGGCATCCACCCGCGTGTCCAGAGCGGCGGTGTAGAACGCGGTGAGCCCGCCTCCGGCGTGGCCGCAGAGGCCGATTTTCACGGAGTCCCCGTGGTGCTGCCGCAGCCAGTCCACGGCAGCCATGACCGTCTGGGCCTCGTAGCCGACGACGTGGCGGCCCATGTGAAAGGCCTGGCGGTAGATCCACTCGCGCCGGGTCTGGTCGCTGGTGCGGAGCTGCGGGTCGCTGGTTTCGAGCTTCCCCGCGTCCAGCGTGGCGGGCAGGATGACGCGAACGCCATTTTCCGCCAGCCGGCGCGCCACCTGGGCGGCGGCGGGCAGACCGGGGGCCAGGCCCAGCAGCTGCTCCGGCGTCTGTCCTGCGTCTGGCACCACGATAACGCAGGCGGTGACATTGCCGGACTTCGGCGTGACGAGCAGCCCCTCCGCGGACAGGCCGTCCAGGACGGGCCAGCGCACCTGCGCCACCCGGTAGAGCGCGGTTTCGGCTGCCAGAGCGGGGTTCGTCTCATCGCCGAAGCGCTCCATGACGGTGGGCAGTCTGGGATCGCCCGCGCCGAGGATGGTCCGCAGGTGCTCGCGGTTTCCCGCCACGGAGGCGGCATACGCCCCAGCGGAGGAAAAATCCCGAGCCCACAAGGCCGTACGCTTCGCCACTGAGTCGTCGATCTTTTTCTCCACGAACCGGTGCGCCCCATCCATGAGCCGGGTGGAGAGGTCCGCCTCCGGCCAGTCAAGCGCCGCCGTCTGCGGCAGCGGGGCCGCCCGGCCGGTAAGCCAGGCCAACAGGAGGGCGGCGGCGAGGAGGGGGGCGGGTTTCATGCCCGGATCATCGCGATGCCGCGCCAAGTGTAAAGCTCATCCCGCCTGCGGGCAAATGAACCCGGGCAAAGTGCCTGCTTGAGTTGGCCCGCTGCGTGGTCTCTGGTCAGCGGCCATGAGCCAACCTGCCTGCCCGATGTGCGAGATGAATGACCTCCTCCTTCACGCCGACCACTTTGAATGCGCCACCTGCGGTCACGAATGGCCCAAGGAGGAAGCCCCCGATGCGCCGCCCTCCGACCGGGTGGTGAAGGACGCCTACGGCAATGTACTGGCCGACGGCGACGTGGTGGCCATGATCAAGGACTTGAAACTGAAGGGATCCTCCGATGTGCTGAAATCCGGCACCAAATCCAAGCCAATCCGGCTGGTGGACGGCGACCACGAGATTTCCTGCAAAATGAACGGCATCGCCATCGGGCTGAAGGCGTGCTTTGTGAAGAAGGTGGTGAGCTGAGTTCCTCTGCGGATGACCGTTCAGAATTGGTGTCTTTGCCCCCTTCGGGTTTCGATGGGACGGGGTATCCGGGGGGCTTCAGAAATGCAGTTTTTCCCGGGGGCGGGTGACCATGCCTCCATCTGAGAAAACGACGATGACGTATTTGTTTCCGGTCGGCTTCGAGATGACGACGGGCGCGGTAGAGTCCAAATCGGAAAATGCGCCTTCGTGGTGGATGAGCGTGAAGAATTCAGGATCGCAGGCAGGAGGCGGCCCCTGGATGGCGGCCGGATCCCCGCCCAAGAGTGGAAGGATCTCGCTGATCCGCCGGGGCATCCGATCATTGTGTTCGCGGGCGTATTGGCAGGTCGCCTGATAGATGTTTCTGGCCTTGTCCTGGATGGCCAGGGAAGCCCGCATTGGGCCCCAGCTGGGAAAGGCGAGAGCGAGCGTGAGCCCAGCGAGCCCGCCGATGCCGCCCGAGCCTGCCATGACGCGACGGGCGAATGATTTTTGAGAAATCCAGAGCCACCAGAGTGCCGCAACCCCGCTCATTGCCGCACAGGCTCCCAGGAATGTTGAGGTGGCGTCGAGGTCGGGGCTGGGATCGACGAGGGAAGAAACCCAGTTGAGGACGCTTGAGAGAGCAAGGACGGCGCTGAGGACAGCCAGGACTCTGGCGATGAGTGATGGGGATGGGCGGAAGGATGGCATCTGGTGCGGCGTGGGGACGGGGTGGGGTGGCTTGGGGCGATGCGGCTCGGCGGGAGCCTCGCTCCGGTTGGTGCTGGGGGCGGGCTATCTTTCGGCGGGGATTTTTTCGACTTCTATTGTGCCGTCGGCGCGGACGATCACCCGGGATTTACCCCGGATGGGTTTGCTGATGAGGACGGGTTCAGTGTCGGGGAGGGAGTCGAGTTTTTCGCCGGGGTGGAGCAGGGTGAGGAAATCTGGGGTGCGCTCTGGGTAAGGTCCCTGAAGTGTTTTTTGAAGCGCTTCGGCGTCGCCAATGCAGTCTGGAACGAGATCTGTGAGTTGTGCTGGAAGGAGGCCCTGATGGTCGCCAGCATAGAGGGCGAGCGCTTGGTACAGTCCCCTAGCTTTACCCTGCACGTCGGTAATCGTGCCCGGCTCTGCGGTACGGCTGAACACAGGGAGGCATATCGCTGCGAGTGCAGCGAGCAGGCACGAGCCCCACAGCCAGAACCAGCCGCTGGAAAGGGGTGAAACGGGTGGTTTTGATGGTTCAGCAGGAGGAGTCATGGAGCGCTGCGGATGCTTTTGGATTGGGCTGGTTCCCGTGGCTGTGGTGCAAACGATTTGCGGGTAGTTTTTCCTGGGGAAAAACCAAGCGGAGCCAGGGAGCGGCCGGGGCCGGGGCACGGGATGCTCCAGGCGGATCATCATGCAGGTCGGCGTCTCGGCGGGTTTACCTGGCCGGTGCGCTGGAGACCTCCCCGATGCTGGTGATCTGCATCGAGCCCCGGAGAGGGCGGTGGACGGTGACCGAATAGGCCTGGCCGGACTGGCTGGCGAGGCGGAATTGGTAGTTCATGCCGGCCACGACCTGGCGGCGGGCGGACTTCACGGCGGCGGCGGTTCCGAATTTCACCTGCACTGCGGACTGGGCCAGCGTGGCCGCGTCGGAGGCTTCCTTGTCCAGGCTGGTGATCTCCGTGTAGCCTCCGGCCAGCGGGGGACGGCTGCCGCCGGATGGGGTGGTCTGGCAGCCGGCGAGCAGGGGGAGGAAACTGGCGGCGAGGAGCAGGGCGGGAAGTTGTTTCATGAGAAAGGCACCCTGGCCCATTTGCGGCGAAGTTTCGGGAAAAGCGCGACCGTTTCTCCGGCTACGGGTGCGGGGTGTTCTCCGGCAGGCGAAGGCTGGGGTCGCCGAAGAGCATGAATTTCATTCCCTGAAAGAAGATGCTGGGCGGCACCCAGGAGTCGGTGGGTTTCAGCTCGCGGAGTTTCTGCTCGGCCACGTAGAAGCGGATGGCGCTGCTCCAGCAGTCGCCGAGGCGTGGGGATTTCACCGTGGCGAGGTCGCGCACGAAGCCGTCGACGAGGGTGAGGCCAAAGGGCTGGCTGCCGGTATTGCAGCCGATGTAGGCGACGCCACCGGAGCCTGGACGTTTCAGGAGCTGCTCGCCAAGGCAGGTGGGATTGACTGCGCCCTGCTGGAGCGGAGACGGGGGCAGGGGAGGCTCGGTGAATTTCTCCCCCCGGTCAGTGCCGGTGTGGGCCTTCCCGTCCCGGTCCACATAGGGCTCGTACGGCGGGAGCGGGGCGAAGTGTGCGGTGCTGCACCCGGCGGAGATGAAGACGGGCACGCTGGTGGCATTGGTCAGCTTTTCCAGATCGCGGAGGGAAAAGCACTGCTCCCAGCGGTCGGGATTTCCATGACCGGTGTGAACCATGAGCCCGGCGCCCTCGTTCAGGAGGCCGGTGATCTGCGCGGCGTCCGGCGGCTGCGGGGTGCCGTAGAATCGTTTTTCGATCTGCCAGGAGCCGGCCAGCCTCTCCGCCAGCCCGCCGAGAAGCCCGCGCGCATCCACCCAGCCGTCCACGGCGATGAACCCCGCCCGGCGCAGTTTGGGGTCGGTCCCGGCCAGGACTTTGCGCTCATACGCTTCGGACTTGGCGGCGATCACTTTGACTTCCTCCGGCGTACTCACCGGCCAGCGCCCCACGGCCAGCTCCGGCAGGTAATCGACCTGATCGTAGTTGATGGGATCGCCCTTGTTCGCCTCACCGCGCACCTCGCCGATGTAGCCGCCGTGGAACCCCTCCTTCTGCGCATTCCAGTCGTCAAAAGTGCCGTCGGGCCTGGCGAGGTCGGCATAGTAGAGGTCGCTGGGGTAAAAGGCGTAGTCAAAGGCGGGCTCGGTCTTGCGGTCGAGCACCATGTAGCGGACAGGCATGACGTCCACATCTCCGACGAGGAGGGCGTAGCCCGCGCCGCGCTGGTGCCACTCGTCGTAGAGACGGCGCTTCAGCTTCTCCGGATCATCCGCGCCCGAAGCCCCGGCCAGCACGTCCTCCAGCGCGAGCCACTCGACCGGCTGAAGCGTCCTTTTCCACGCCAGAAAGCCCTCCAGCGCCCCGGCAAAAGACCTCGGCGAAATGACGAGCAGCTTCCCCGGCGTGGCAGGTCCGGGGGCCGGATCTGCCGCGGGCAAAAGTGACGCCGTGGAAACGAGGAGGGCGAGAAGCAGGGCGGGGGTGGGGTTCATGAGAGTGCGGTGAATCAACGGACATGGTTCATACGGCCGAGTCAACCCCTGCTCCAGACGTGGGCCACTCCGTCTGGAAACCAGCTGCGGATTCGTTCCGCCTCACCGCAGCTGAATCGATTTCCTGCGAGGATGAGGCTTTTCAGGCCGCGCAATCCGGCGAGTTTGGGAGGGAGCGACTCCAGCCCGTTGTCGGCCAGAGCAAGTTCGCGAAGCCGGGTGAGGCTGCCCAGTTCAGCGGCGATTTTCAGGCTCGCGCAGTTCGACACATCCAACCGCTTCAAGTGAGTGAACAATGAAATAGAGGGCGGAATTTCGCTGATTTCCGTGCCCCGGAGGACCAGAGTGGTGAGGCGCGGGCCGGAAGCCAGAAAGGAGTGGAACGACTGAACGGGGGTGTTGAGAATGGTGATCGATTCGAGGGTGCGCACCGCAGACAGCTGCGGTGGCAGTTCGGTCCAGGACTGCCAGCCAATCTCCAGTTCTCGCAAGGAAACCAGCCGGGGCAGCAGTTGTGTAAAGTCCTGCAGTGAAACGGTGACGCCAAGCAGACACAACCGGTGAACCGTGGCCGGATGGGCGGCGGCGAGGTCCAGGGTTTCGACTGTTCTGTTGAAAAACACGCCGGGGAAAAGTGGGGTTGCACCCAGCCCTATTCCCACGGCGGCCAGCCGGCGGGCATGTGGCCGAAGACGGCCTCGTAGGCGAGGACGTTTTTTGGCGGGGGCTGGAGTTTGGCGGCTTCGAGTGACTCGCGGTAGGATTTTTCCAGGTCGGCCTGCATTTTGGCAAACTGGGCGTCGTCCTCCTTTTTCTTTTCCTGGGCGGCGAGGGCGGCGACGGGGTCGTAGTTTTCCCACTCGGGCGGGTCGCCGGGGCTTTCGGGTTTCTCCAGACGGACCACGCCGAGGCGGGGAAAGGTGTACTGCCACGCGCAGTCGATGGCCTGGAGCCGCTGAAAGATGTAACGGTAAATGGGGCTGAGATCCGTGCGGTGGTGGATCATGCTGGTGCCCATGTAGAACTCGCAGTAGCTCATGTCGAGCTTCGTGATGTCGAACTTCCCGTCCGGGCCGAAGGGCAGCACGTCCGGTCCGGGCTCGCGCTGGTGGAAGAAGTCTGCAATGATGCCCGCCGTGGCGCGGAAGGAGCCCAGGTGCCGGACGCGGCCGTCGGGGAGGATGAGTTCGTGGTTGTCCGAGAGCACGTCCCACAGGCACTGGCCGAGCAGGCGGCCCAGCTCGTCCGCATCAGTCTCCGGCTGCGGGTCCTGCTCCAGGGTGGCGAAGAGGGCTTCCAGGTCGGGCATGGGAGCAATGGGCGGGAGTTCTTCGGGCGGGGCGGGGGAGGGTTCGGCCTCGTCGTCGGCGGGCTTGTTCCGCCCGAGGAGTTTCGTCATGCGCTCCAGCCCCTCCCGCAAGGAGACGGCGTCCTCCTGCTGCTGTTCCGGCGTGGGATGCACGGCCAGCCGCAGGGGGGAGGCGGCCCACCCGCCGGGGCAGAGATCGGCCACCACGGCGTCGCTGCGCAGCACGTGGGGAAACAGGAGCCGCAGCAGGGCAAAGGATTCGTCATCTGTGAGCCAGTCCATGCCCAAGTGTAGCCAGAAGCCGGGCGACGCAAGAAGCCGTTGTGCGCAGTGGGCCGGGGCGGGGCGCGGGGCTGCGCGGGCAGGGGGCTCGGTTGGGGGCGCTGGCAGGGGGCGCTGGCAGGGGGCTCGGGTCAACCGCGAATGGACGCGAATGGACGCGAATCAAAGCGAATGGAGGAGGAGGAAAATGGAGGAGGTGAGGGTGGACGGGAAAGGGTGGATCGGGGTCGCGGATGATGCGCTGTGGAGTGCGGAAGCTGGCTGTTCGGCTCGCAGCTGGCTGCGGCCGGCGGGCACCAAGAAAGTGGTCCGCACAGTCCTCTGTGCGGTGCGTGCACCCTGTCGCGCCTCTTGGTGCGCGGGCTTGGGGCATTGCGGCGGCTGGAGGACCAGCCTGCCCTACCTTGCGTGTGTCGGACGCGGCGGGAAAGGTGGGGCCGCTTGGTCCTCCAAGCGCCGCCATGCACCGGGTCACGGGCACCGGGCCGGGGGGCGAAGGGGGAACCACAGATGGCACAGAGGGCGCAGAGAGTGGGATGGGTGGCGGGAGCCACTGTGGCGTGCGGAAGATCGCTGCCGCTGTTCGGATCGCGCCGCGGCCCGGCGGGCACCGGGCTGGGGGCACCGACTGGGGGCACGGGTGCCGCAGCGAGCTGCGAGCACTACAGCGGCAGCAAGCTTCCGCAGTCCACGGCCTGTGGCGGCACGCTGGCGGGGCGGGGTGGCGGGAGCCGGATTGTTGTGAACTGGTTTGGACGCGGGCCGGATATCGGATAACTGTTAGCTGGCATCAGCCTACCACTCCGCCCCATCCACGATGAAACCCGACTCCCGCTTTCCCCGCTTGCGCGCTGTGGTGCGCACGTTCACCAGTCCGCGGCGGGTCTGGTTCTGGACGACGACGCTGCCGGTGCTGCTGGCTCCTGCGGCGCTGTATTTGGTCATGCGGCCCGGGGTGGAGTTTGGCTGGCACGTGCCGTTAGGCGGGGCGTCTGTCTGGCTCCTCAAGAGGGAGTGGTCAGATGGCAGGCGCACGGCGACCGCAGCTCTCCAATGGTCGAGCGGCGAGGCCTATGTTCGTTGCTGGGTTCCCCCTCCAGGCCTGCCTGTCGGTTCCTCCTATGCGAAATTCCACCGTTTTGGGCCCTTGGCATGGTCCCGGAAGTCAGGAGACAAAAGCTTGGCATTTGACGCCCATTGGTTCGGCCTTAGCGTGGGCGTTAGCCACTAACCGCACCCGCCACCCCGCTGCCCGCCTGTGTTCCTGCTGGCTGGCCGGGGTTCACTGGCCAGGCAGGGCTCCGGCTTTCTTTGCCTTGTCAGCGGTGAGGCGGGCGAGGTAGCGGCCGATCTCGCGGTAGGCGTCGAAGCGGTGCTGGTCCCAGCCGGTGAGCTTCACGGTGCCGATGTGGGGGAATTTTTCCTGGGTGGCGATGTTTGCCGGGGCGAGGGTGGTGAGACCGGCAGCGAAGGGGGAGGTGGCGTCCTCCGGGCGGTAGGAATTTTTGACGAACCAGACGTCCGACACCTTGTCCCCGCGGGTGCGGACGCGGAAATGCCAGACGGGATCAGCCGGGGCGGTGCCGCCTTTTTTGCCCACCAGCTGGCAGGGGAGGACGACGTCGTCCTCGGTCATGGGCTGGTACCATTTGCCGCCGCACTCGTAGCTCCAGTGGCACTGGCCGATGAGGCTGAGGAGGCGCTTCAGGTCGTTGAACTCGTAGTCGGGGTCCGCCCCGGCATCGAAGGCGAGGATGACCGGCACATCCCGCCGCAGCAGGCTGTAGACGCCGAGGTTTTCAAAGTGGCCGCCATCACTGATCTGGAGGACGTTTGACTCCGGTGTGCGGATGAAGCGGTCTGTGGTGACTTCGCGAAGGCGGTCAAAGGGCCGCTGCCACCAGCTGGTTCTGTCCTGGGTGAAATTGGCCGTCTGGTAGCGCAGATTGAGGTTGAGCAGGGTGAGCGCCCAGTTTCCGAAGACCTTGGAGGTGGTGCCCGGGAGGAAGGAGGAGTCCAGCGCAGCCCCGGAGGCGGCCACGGCGCTGATGAGCGGAAACGGCTTGGTCTGTTTGCCAGGAAGGGGGCCTGCGAGCACCTCGGCGGACTTGGGCGTGCCGTCGGCATGGCGCTCCACGTCGGTTACGGCACGGTCAAAGAGTGGGGTGGGGATCCATCCGGTGAGGGGCGATCCGCAGCGCAGCCGGGCAAACTCAAAGCTGTGCGTGTCCGTGAGGCCGATGGAGCGCCCGTCCCCGTCTGTGCCGCTGGCCCGGGTGTTGGCGAGCGCTCCATTGCAAATGAGGTAGGGCGTCTCGCTGCCGGGGCTGTTGATGTCCTCGACAAAAACCGGCCGGGCATAGTCGCGGTTCTTGAACTCCTCCAGCGAGCCGTCCTTCACGCCCTCCCAGCCCATCTGGTAGTAGTCGTCCAGCCGGGTCCGGTAGGCGTAGAACGGGTGCGTGCTGTTGAATTTCCCAGGCACCGGCTGGAAGTGCGCCCCGGCATCGAGCACCAGATTCGGCGCGAAAAGGCCGAGCCACCACGCGAAGGACTTGGTCTTGCTCCACTTCTCCGTGCGGCCTGCGGCGAAGAGGCCGCCGTAGTTGCGCACGTTCGCCACCGCCCGGCACGGCGAGGTGGTGCCCAGCTCCAGCAGGTCGTGCCGGCTGGAGGAGAAATTGGCGAGCGCGCCGGAGCTGGATGGCAGGGCCTTTTTCAGGCGCTCGATTTCCGTGTCGCTGCGCAGGTGGCTGGCATACCACCCGCCGATGTAGCCGCCGCCGGAGACGCAGCTGAGGTAGTCCGCATACTTCAGCACCCCGCTGTCTTCCAGGCCCTGGAGCACGCCCAGATTCACCGTGGCACTGCGCACCCCGCCTCCGGAAAAAGCGATCCCGAGCGTGGGCTGGTTCGCGCTGACTTTCGCCGTGCTGCGGCGGAAGCGGATGTAGTCCATCTCACCGGGGGCGCAGGTTTGTTCTGGCGGGGACACCACTTTCAGCCAGGCGGCCTGCGGCGCGGTGGTCTGGGCAGGCGGGCTGACGTCGGATTTGCTCCGCCCCTTCCGGTTCAGGGGAAAGGTGAGTTCGGCACAGCTGACGGCGAGCAGGGACAGGGCGGTGGCGCAAATGGTGGTGGATTTCATGGCGTGGGACGTTGATAGGCGTGCGGCCGTTTGTCTGTCGAGAATTTTTTCACGGTGAGCGGCGGTTTGATGAAAACCACCGGGGGCGCAGGGGAGGGCGTGAACCAAGAAAGTGGTCCGCACAACCGGAGCGCAGCGGAGATGGCCGAAGGCAATCCTCTGTGCGGTGCGGGGCACTGGGTGGGCGGCTCTGCTGGGGGAGCGAGGGAGGAACCACAGATGGCACAGAGAGCACAGAGGGGGGCTGGGCGGCGGGAGCTGGATTGTTGTGAACTGGTTTGGACGCGGGCCGGATCTGGGATAACTGGTGGCTGGCATCCGCCATCCCTCCGCCCCATCCACCATGAAAACCGACTCCCGCTTTTCCCACTTCCGCGCTGTGGTGCGCACGTTCACCAGCCCGCGCCGGGTCGGCTTTTGGGTGGTGACGCTGCCGGTGCTGCTGGGGCCGGTGGCGCTGTATTTGGTGATGCGGCCGGGGGTGAAGTTTAATTGGAGCACGCAGGTGGGGGCGGGGGAGGCAGGATTACTGAGGGCGGATGATTCGGAGGGGCGCCGGTCTGGGACGGCATACCTGCACTGGCCGGGCGTCTCGGTCGGGGCTGAATGCCTTGTTCCCGTCGCCGGGAAGCCAGCCAGGCCGGTTGATCCGACGATCCACCGGCTCGGACCTCTGTCTTGGACTTGGAAGCCTGGCCGCAAATTGGTAGCCATCGACGCTCGCTGGTTCGGCCTCGGGGTTTGGATCAATCACTAACACCACCCACCACTCCGCCCCATCCACCATGAAACCCGACTCCCGCTTTCCCCGCCTCCGCGCTGTGGTGCGCACGTTCACCAGCCCTCGCCGGGTCTGGTTCTGGACGACGACGCTGCCGGTGCTGCTGGCTCCGGTGGCGTTGTATTTGGTCATGCGGCCGGGGGTGGAGTTTCACCGGAGTGTGCAGGTGGGGGAGGTGGAGGCCAGTGTTGATAGAGTAGACTTTCCGGATGTTGTACGGCAGGGGACGGCAGGCCTGGACTGGCGGGGCGGCTCGGTCTTGGCTGGATGCGTTGTTCCCGTCGCCGGGCGGCCGGCCTGGCCTGTTGATCCGGCGATCCACCGGCTCGGACCTCTTGTTTGGGGCTGGCAGCCTGGCGTCAAATGGCTCGGCATCGACGCTCACTGGTTCGGTCTCATGGGTCGCATCAGCCACTAACCCCACCCACCACCCCGCCCCACCACCATGAAACCCGACTCCCGCTTTCCCCGCCTGCGCGCTGTGGTGCGCACGTTGACCAGCCCGCGCCGGGTCTGGTTCTGGACGACGACGCTGCCGGTGCTGCTGGCTGTGGTGGCGCTGTTTTTGGTCATGCGGCCGGGGGTGGAGTTTAATTGGAGCACGCAGGTGGGGGCGGGGGAGGCAGGATTACTGAGGGCGGATGATTCGGAGGGGCGCCGG
>JANOAS010000382.1:0-2753 GCA_031411255.1 bacterium | reverse complement strand
GCGCAGGCCTGCGGGTACCACGGACTGGTCATAGTAGCTGTCCGTGCCCCAGCCGGCCACCGTCCGGTCGGCTTTCAGCGCCAGAGTGTGGTTCGCTCCGGCCGAGAGGGACACCACGCCGCCCAGGCCCGGCGGCACGCTCGTCTGGCCGGTGAAATTGTTTCCCCACGCGGCCACGGTGCCGTCATTTTTCAGGACCACGCTGTGGGCGGAGCCGGCCGTGAGCGAGGCCGCACCGGTCAGGCCGGCTGGCACTGTGTCGAGGGCGCTGGAGTTGTTCCCCCACGTAACGACGGTCACCGGGAGGGTCGTGCCGGCGGGTTCCTCGACCTCGATGTCCGGGGCCGCCTCCAGGCCGGTGCCCTGGATGGCGAAGAGGTGGGGGCTTTCTCCCGGAGAGTCCGTGGCCACGCTCACGGTGGCGGTGTGCAGTCCGCTGCGGGCCGGGGAAAAAGTGATCTGGAAGGAAACCGGTGCGCTGCGTGCCGGCAGGGGCGAGGCCGGCTGGGCGACGACGCTGAAGGCCGCTGCGCCAGGCCCGCTGAGGGCGATCCTGGGCGTGCCCGTGAGCGTGAGCAGGCGGGTGCCGTCATTCGCCAGGGTGAAGGTGCGGACGACCTTGCCGCTGCCGGCCCCGGCGCTGCCGAAATCTGTGTGGTCAAAAAGCGACGGCGTCACGTCCCCGCTTGGGATGTGGAGGCCGTTCCCCGTGATGGAAAGGCCCGCGCCGAGGCCCGTGCCGGTCAGGGCCACGTCGAGCGTGGCCTCGTCGCTGTCGTCACTGAGCACGCGCAGGGTGGCGGTGCGCAGGCCGCTGCCGCGCGGGGTGAAGGCCAGGCTCACCGTGGTGCTCGCGCCCGTGGCGGCGACGCTGGCGGCCAGGCCCGTCCTGTCCAGGGTGAAGTCCTGCGCGTCCGGCCCGCTCACGCTCACGCCGCGCACGGCCAGGGCGGCGGTGCCGACGTTGCGGATGGTGACTACTTTTGCCGCGCTCGTCGTCCCGGCGGACTGGGCGGCGAAGTCGATGCGTGCGGAGCCCCTCACCGCCGCGCTGTGGCATCCTCCGGCGGCGATGGCGCTCATGCTGGCGAAGCCCGGGGGCACGCTGGTCTGGCCGCAGGCGTTGCTCCCCCATGCGGCCACGGTCCCGGCGGAGCGCAGCGCCAGGCTGTGGTTCCACCCCTGCGCGAGGGTGGTGGCGGTGTTCAGAATGGCCGGCGGCGTCTGCACCCCGCCCGCGTTTTCTCCCCAGTGGACCACGGTGCCGTCACTCTTCAGCGCGGAGGTCATGTTCCCCCGTGCGGCGATGGCCGTCACGCCTGTCAGCCCTGCGGGCACGGTCGTCTGGCCGAAATAATTGTAGCCCCACGCGATGATGCTGCCGTCACGTTTCAGCGCCACGGTGTGGTAGTCCCCGGCGGCGATGGAGGCCACTCCCGTCAGCCCGGCCGGGATGTCCGTCTGCCCGGTGCCGTTCTGCCCCCAAGCGGCCAGGGTGCCGTCAGACTTCAGCGCCACGCTGTGGTAGCCGCCCGCTGCGATGGCCGTCACACCGCCCAGCCCGGCGGGCACGGAGGCCTGGCCAAAAAAATCACTGCCCCACGCGGCCACCGTGCCGTCGCCTTTCAGCGCTACCGTGTGTTGCCGCCCGGCGGCGATGGCCGTCACGCCCGCCAGCCCGGGTGGCGGCGTGCACTGGCCGTGGCCATTGTCCCCCCAACCGATGACCGTGCCGCCCGCCCTCAACGCCACCGTATGCGCCCAACCCGCCGCCACGCTCGTCGTGTCCGCCAGGCCTGCCGGGACGGTGGTCTGTCCGTTCGTGTTTTCCCCCCAGGCCGCCACACTGCTGGCCAGGTTCCGTCCCAGTGGCTGTTCCAGCAGGATCTCCGGCGCCGCCCCTGCGGCTGCACCCGCAGTGAAACACAGAGCCAGGCATGAGAGGAGAAGCCGGCCGCACCGCGTCAGTCGGCGCGCCGGGATCGTGGCGGAGTCGGGGGGGAGAGATGTGAGAGACATGCAAGGCGGGGGGACGGACGGGGGAGAGGACGGGGGCGGGGGACGGGTGGACGTGGCTGTTGCTACGGATCAACCCCGAATGGACGCGAAGCAACGCGAATAAAAGCGAATGGAGGAGGGAAAAAATGGCCGGGGGCGACGGCAGGGGGCGCGGGTCAACCGCGAATCGACGCGAATAGAAGCGAATGGAGGAGGAGGAAAATGGGGCAGGGAATCCGGAACAGGCAGGATGATGGGGGGCAGAATGATTGGGAATCCGGAGCCATGAGAAAACGCGCACCAGGAAAGTGGTCCGCACAGTCCTGTGTGCGGTCGTGCCCCAAGCCAGCGCAGGTGGGGCACGCCCTTGGTGCGCGACCGCACAGAGGATGGCCTTCGGCTGTCTCCACTGAGTTCCGGTTGTGGGGACCACTTTCTGGGGGAACGCTCTTGGCTGCGCGGGGGGAATCCCCTGCGTGGACCGACGGGAGCGTCGGGGCTGGTGGGGCGGCGGCCGGAGAAAACTTGGTAATTCCATCGTGACAGCGAGAGGAAATGGTGGACTCGGCTGGGGATGGGGAGGGGCCTGCTGGGGAGAAGGAGGGACGGTGGCTGGGGTGGGGGGTCTTGGGGCGGCGGAATGGCGGCTGAAAGCACGCCACTCCCAGTCGCGAAGCGGCTGGGGGGTGGTTTGGGATCGGGGGGGAGGCGGGAGAGGTGGTGGTGCGGGGCGAGGATGAGGGGAGTGGGTGAAG
>JANOAS010000381.1:0-3457 GCA_031411255.1 bacterium | reverse complement strand
GCGGCTGTGCGTTCATTCCGCCCGGCAAAGTGGGGAAAACGTCACGCCTTTTCCCCCAGCGCCGCTGCCAGGACGCCCGGAGCGGAGGGGGCGGCGAGGGCTTCGAGGGGGAGGTGGGTGAGGGTGGCGAGGAGGCGGAGGCGGGCGACGTCGTAGCGGAGGAGGTCCCAGCCGGTGAAAAAAGTCTCGAGGTTTCGCGCCGCGTCGACAAGGAGGCGGGCGACGGCGCTGGCGGCTTCGGGGTCGGCGGTGAGTTCCTTGTGGTAGTTCTCGAAGCGGCCGCCGGGGCGGTAAGTGGGGAAATCCTCAAGACCCATGAAGAGGAGGAAATCCGCAGCGCGGAAGGAGCCGGTGGCGCCAAAGAGGCCGGCGAAGTCGGCGACGAGTTCGTCCTGGAGGCCGAACTTGAGCCGGGGAAAGAGGCGGCGGATGGCGTAGTGGCAGGACTCGTGATCGAGCCGGATGGCGGTGGAGCGGTCGATCCAGACGGCGTGGTCGAGGGCCATGCGGGCGGCTGATACTCCACTGTAGGGCCCGGAGGTGAGGAGGAGGAGCTTGTCCTTCCAGAGCTGGGGATTGCGCATTTCCGCCGTGAGGGCGCCGCAGGCGAGGGCCTCGCGAACGCGGAGGTAGCGGGAGCGGTTGTTGTAGCCGTTGATGAAACTGGAGCCCATGCTGCCGGGGATGGCGGCGGGTTCGTTCTTGTGCACGATGGCGCGCACGAGGGTGACGAAGTCCGCCCGCGCCGCCGCGTGGACGACCGGCAGAAGGCCGGCGCCAGTGTCGTGCATGAAGAGGCGCAGGGCGTCCGGCGCCTCCCAAGCGGGGCCGGTCAGATTGATCCGGCCGCGCACGTCGGCCAGGCTCTGGCTGCCTGCCAGGGCGAGGTTCTGGTATTCAGCCGAGCCGCTGATGCCGCCGGCGATGGGAAAGTTCAGCTCAAAGATGACGTCCTGCAGTGCGGGGACGGAACCCTTTTGATGCGCAGCCACGCACGCTCCGATCCAGTCTGGAACGAACAACTCATTTCCCAGGGAAACCTGCGCGGGATCCGGGCAAAGCGGAGGCAGCTCGCGGGCGAGCGCGGGCAGCAGCCGGTCCACCAGGCTGGTGGAAAAACCAAAGGAGGCAAGCAGGGCGCGTCGGTCGGCGGACATGGCGTGAAGTTACTCGGGTTTCAGGCGCTGGTGCCGGAGAAAATCCATAAATTTCTGGTAGTCGCCCTCGGGCAGATTGAAGAGGGTGAGGAGCTGCTTGTAGGAGCCGTGGGCCTCGCGGAGGCCGCGCTCAAAGATGGCGCGAACCTGGGAGCGATTGAGGTCGCGCTCGATGAATGGCTTGTGCACGGCATCCCAGAAAGTCTGCTCCCTTTCCCGCATGAGGCGGAGAGTCTCTGCAAAGAGATCCACCTCCGGCACGGGTGCGGGCGGCCGGGCCGGGCCGGAGCCGGGGGACTGCTGCTGGTAGAGCACGCTCTCGAAGTCCTCGCGCTCGATCGTGTCCCCCTCGGCCATGGAGTAGCCCATGGTGGCGACGCTTTTGATTTCCCGGATGTTCCCCGGCCACGGGTAGTGGGCGAGAAAATCCAGGGCGCTTTTTGAAAAGGTTCGGCGGAACTTGTAACGGGAGTGCAGCAGGGCGAGCCAGTGGTCGAGGAGAAGGCACCAGTCGTCCCCGCGGGAGCGCAGGCCTGGCAGCTCCAGGCGGAAATAGCAGAGGCGGAAGTAGAGGTCGTTGCGGAAGGTGTTGGCGGCGACGAGGTCCTTGAGCGGGCGGTTGGTCGCGGCGATGACGCGGACGTTGACGCGCCGGGTCGTGTTGTCGCCGAGGCGCTTGAATTCCCCGTCCGCCAGCGCGCGCAGGAGCATGACCTGCGTTTGCATGGGCAGGTCGGCGATCTCGTCGAGGAAAATAACGCCGCCATCCGCCGTCTCGAAAAGGCCCTTGTGGTCGCCTGCCGCCCCGGTGAAGGAGCCCTTCTTGTGACCGAAGAGTTCGCTCACGGCCATGTTGCCGTCGGTGTACTGGGGGCAGTTCACGGGGACGAAGGGCTTGTCCGTCCGGTCGCTGAGCAGGTAGCAGGCGCGGGCAAAGAGTTCCTTGCCCACGCCGCTCTCGCCGGTGATGAGGACGGGCTCGTCGAAGCGGGCGAATTTTTCCACCTTGGCCAGCACGGTGTCCATGATGGGGGAGCCGCCCACCAGGCTGACGGAGCGCTCCGGCCCCCACATGGCGACGGAGCGGTCGTGAATGCGACGGGCGATGTCCGACAGGCCGGGCGGTGCCGACGACACTGTCTCTGGCGGGGCGGTGGCGGCGGCGGCCGCAGCGGCTCTGCCGCGCGGGCTGGTGGCTGGAGGACGGGTGGGCATTACGAAACCTGGCGGCGGGCGAGTTCGGCAAAGTGGCCGTTGAGTTTCATCAGCTCGTCATAGCTGCCCTGCTCGGTGACACGACCCTTCACCAGCACGATGATGCGGTCGGCATTGATGACGGTGCTGAGGCGGTGGGCGATGACGATGCGGGTGGCGTGCATGGCGTCGAGGCTGGTGCTGACTTGTTTCTGGGTCTGATTATCGAGCGCGGAGGTCGCTTCGTCAAAGAAGAGAATGCGGGGCCGGTTGACCACGGCGCGGGCGATCATGAGGCGCTGCTTCTGGCCGCCGGAGAAGGATCCACCACCCTCGCTGATGACGGTCTGCATGCCCATCGGCATGCCGCGCACGTCGTCGGCCAGGCCGGATTTTTCCGCAGCCTCCCAGGCGTCGTCAAGCGTGAGCTGGGTGTTTGGCCCGATGATGTTTTGAAAGATGCTGGTGGGGGCGAGGCGGCTGGTCTGGAGGACGACGCCGATGCGCTGGCGGACCTCGCGCAGGTCGAGGGTGTGCAGGTCCTGCCCGTCGAAGAGGACCTTGCCGGACTCCGGGGTTTCAAAGCCGAGGAGCACACGCAGCAGGGTGGACTTCCCCGAGCCGGACGGACCGACGAAAGCGATGAACTCGCCCGGGCGAAGCGTGAGGCTGACGTTCTGCAGGATAAGCGGTCCTTCGGGATCGTAGCGGAAATTGACATGCATCAGCTCGATGAGGCCGGTCAGCTCGCCAGGAAACATGCGCTCCTCGGTGAGTTCGGGCTCGGTGAGGAGGATGGGCTTGATCCGCTCCCAGATGGGCAGGACGGTGAGGACGCTCATGGAGGCCTTGCTCAGGCCGAGCATGGCGGCGAGGAAGGCGGAGAAGGCGGTGTTGAAGGCGATGAAGTCACCCGTGGAGATGGCGGCCCCGCCCCCGCCAGTCTCGGCCGCAGCGGCCTTCACGTGGACGAGCGTGGCGAAAACGACGAGCGTACACAGGACAGGGTAGCCGCCGTGGAAGACGGTGACGAAATTCTCGATGCGCCCGACGGCCCACGCGATGCGCTTCTGCTTGGCGAAATTCCGCGCCCAGACTTTCAAGGC
>JANOAS010000380.1:0-21914 GCA_031411255.1 bacterium | reverse complement strand
GTATCCTGCGGAAGCAGTGCCCACACCGACGCCCTCCACCGACACGTAGTAGGAACCGCTTTTCACCGTGGCCGTGAGCGCGGAGGACGTGCCGGCCGGATCCGCACTGGAGAGCAGAGTCCCGCTGCCGTCGTAAAGGCTGAGGCGGATGTCCAGGTTGGCATCCGGAGCGGCAGGCTTCGCGTTGAGGCTGATCGTTCCCGCGCCGGCATTCACCTTGAAAAGATCGGCGTCCGTCCGGGTCTCGATGATCCCGCTGACCGCGAGGGAGGTGCCCGTCAGCGCCACGGCGCCGACGATGTCATTTCCCGAGAGGTCGGGGCTCCGGGGAAAGAAGCCGTCAACGATCGCGAGGTCGTCCTGCAGATTGTTGGCCAGGCTGTACTCGCCCTTGCTGAACTGCGTCACCGTGGCCGAATAACCCGACCCCATGATCGGGGCCCAGCCGCTGGCTCCGGCGTAGTATTCCGTGCCGTCAGTCTTCCCGTCATGACTCAGCCCGACCGTGTGGCCGGCCTCGTGGCTCACCGCCTCGGCCACATATTTGGCGTAGCCGCCACCCAGCTGGGCGGGGAAAACGAAAGCCGGCGTGTCCGAACTCCAGCTGCACGAGCCAACATAGGCCACTCCGCCTGCCGAGGCTCCCAGCCACGTCAGGCTGCTCCCGCCGATGACCATGCGGATCCCGTAGGCAGTGTCCGTCGTCGTCGTTTTGCGCAGGGAATCAATGGGTGGCTCCTCCGTGGTCACGTCCACGTCCCAGGCCGAATAGTCCTCGGACACCCGCTTCCAGATTTCCTGAATGGACGCGTGCTCCGCCGTGCTGAAGGAGGCCGTGTTTCCATCTGTGTCATAGGCCGGAGTGGTGATGGCGGCTCCGGACGTGTAGGTGGTGTTCCACTGCGTGCCGCTCGTCGTGTGTCCGTTGAAATCCAGGTAAATCACGCGTGTGAGCCCAGGCTTGCTGTGCAGGAGGAAGGTCTGCGTGGACGGGTAGCTCAGCAGCGCTGCGGTGCCTCCATTCGTCGCCGTCGGCGCCTGCGCCACCGCACCCGTGCAGCCGTAGAGCAGGCGGCCGGACTTGTCCGTCTGCAGATCCTGGTCCCGCAGACACAGGCGACCAAGCTCAACCTCCGACATGCCGTAAAAATCCGCCACCTCCTTCAGCCGGCTCCCCAGCGCGGAGAGGATGCCAGCCCCGCGCGCCCCCTTCAGCATCGCCATGGCGGGAAACTGCCGATCCGGCGGCCCCTGCGCCTTCAGCGATGGCGTGGTCAGCCCGGCGCTCATTCCTGTCAACAGGACGGCGAGAAGCTTCGTGGTTCGATCAAACTGGACTGCTTTGCTGGTCTTCATGAATTGGGGGGACGAATTATCGGGATGCCTAAACTATCAAGGTCCTTGAAGTTGAACGGCATGGGAATAATTATGATAATTTCCATAATAAGCAACCAAAATTACCGCTTTTAAGAAAATCCCCGATCCCACCGCGCCCCGCAGGCGGTCCAGAACGCCTGACATCGATTCCAAAGTTTTTACGGTAAGACTTCAACGCCACGGGCGTTGCGGGACTCCAGCACAGGGTTGCTCCGAGGCACGAGGAGCTACCCTGGGTCACATCCGCTGTTCGGGGAACACCTCCGGTGTGCCGGCCCCCGGCTCGACGCTTCCCCGGTCAGGTGGGGCGGGCCTCGGGGCCGTTGATTTCGGGGGCCTGAACCGCGATGCGGTTCCCGGTTTTCCACCCGGAGACCTGGGGTAGCCTTCGTGCCTCAGGCAACCCCAGGCTGGAGGCCGCAACGCCCGTGGCGTAAAAGCCAGAGACCGGGTCGGTACGTGTTCTCGAGTTTCACCCAAATGGCCTTGGAACTGGCATTACCTGAGATAGCACCTCGTTCCTCGGCTTACCCCGAGTGGAGTCCCGTCCTCCCGGACCTCGGGGAGTTGCGCCGCTCACGATCCGAACGACTCAAGAACTCAGGATTTCCCAGCCGTCAGATCGAGGCGAGCCGCCCTGTGGAATCTCCAAAGCGCTCAAGATTTGGCACGCCCATGCGGTCGGCCATGCTGAGGAACATGTTGCACGTAGGGGTGGCGGTGTTTTTCAGGTGGCGGCCCGGAGTGAGGGTGCCGCCGCCGTGACCGGCCAGGATGAAGGGCAGGTTGTCGTGATTGTGGCGGTTCGGGTCGCCGTTGCCGGCTCCGTAGACGAGCATGGAGTTGTGCAGGATGGAGTTTCCGTCCACGTCCTTCACCGCGTCCATTTTTTTCAGGATCTGGGTGAACTGATTCACGTACCAGAGGTCGATCTGGGCCACCTTTTCCATGAGGTCCGGCTTGTTCTGGTGGTGGGAGATGTCGTGGTGGCCCTCGGAGACGCCAATGTCCGGGAAGGAGCGGGTGCTGCCGTCATGGGCAAACATGAAGGAGGCCACGCGCGTGGAGTCCGTCTGGAAGGCGGCGATCATCAGGTCGCCCATGAGCTGGATGTGCTCGCCGTAATTTTCCGGGACACCCGCAGGAGTGGGCGTCCCGGGGTCTTTGGCCGGGCCGAATTTCTCCGCCTTGGCGATGCGCTGCTCGATGTCGCGCAGGCTGGTGAGGTATTGGTCGAGCTTGTCCTTGTCCCGGGCGTCGAGCCGCTGCTGCATGGCGCGGGCGTCTTCGAGGACAAAGTCGAGCACCGAGCGCTGCTCGGCCTGGCGGCGCTTCAGATTGCCCGCCCGCTGGCCGGCGGGTCCCGCGCCAAAGAGGCGCTCGAAAAGCAGGCGGGGGTTCACCTCCGCCGTCATGGGGGTGCTGGCGGAACTCCACGAGAGATTGAACTGGTAGGCGCAGGAATAGCCGCTGTCGCAGGCTCCGGATTTCCGCACCGCATCGCAGCTCAGCTCCAGCGAGGCCAGGCGCGTCTGGTGGCCGACGGCACGGGCCATGACCTGGTCGATGGAGACGCCCGCCCTGACGTCGGTGGCGCTCTTTTTCACCCGCACGCCGGTGAGGAACGTGCCCACCCCGCGCGCGTGGTCGCCGGCTCCGTCCGGGCCGCCCTCGCCATTCAGGTTTTCCAGTCCGCCCATGATCTGGACGTGCTGGCGCACCGCCTCCAGCGGCTTGAGCGTCGGGCTCATGGCAAAGTCAGTCCCCGTCTGCTGCGGCCACCAGTAGCTGGGGATGGAGCCGTTAGGGATGAAGAAAAAGGCGGACCGCAGCGGGGCCCCGGTGGCCGTGACAGCCAGTCCGGCGGCAGCCTCGGCGGCGAGGGCGCGCCGGGCGCTGAGCGACTCGAAGACAGGCAGGGCAATGCAGGAGCCGAGTCCGCGCAGAAAGGTGCGGCGGTTGAGCAGGGCGTGGCGCTGCCGGGCGGTGGTGTGGGTGTTCATGGGTGAAAAATTCAAGGTTGGCGGGCGGAGGCGGTTTTGACGGGGACGGTGGCTCGGCGTTTCAAGAAGGCGTCCGACTCGACCACGGAGGAGAGGAGAGCCATGGCGCGGCCGCCATTCTGGTCGAGGCGGGCCACCATGGCGTCGAGTGTGGCCTCGTCGTGCCAGTCCAGGCCGCGGCCGAGGGCGTAAGTGAGCAGTTTTTCCGCCAGGCAGCGGTGAAAGGCGCCGCTGTGGTTCGTGGCCAGGATGCGCTTCAGCTCCTTCGCACTGGCGATGGCCTCGCCGCTCACGAGCCTGCCTGCGGGCTCCACCGGCTTGCCCCGGTCGAGTTCGCGCCAGCTTCCCATGGCGTTGAAGTTTTCAAAGGCCAGCCCGATCGGGTCCATGCGGTTGTGGCATGAGGCGCACTTCGCGTCGGCCCGGTGGCGCTCCAGATTTTCCCGCAGCGTCCCCTCAAATCCCCGCCCGCGCGAGAAATCCTCCAGCGGCGGCACATTCGCCGGCGGCGGCGGAGCGGGCGCGCCCAGGATGTTGTCCAGGATGAACTGACCGCGCTTCACGGGCGAGGTGCGCGTCGCATTCGACGTGACGGCCAGGAACGTCCCCTGCGTGAGGATCCCCCCGCGCGGGCTGTCCGGTGGCAGCACGACGCGGTGCACCTCGTCCCCGGTCACGTCGGGCACCTTGTAGTGCCGAGCCAGCTTCTCATTCAGAAACGCGTAGTCGCTGTCCAGCAGCTCGACCAGCGGCCGGTCCTCCCGGACGACGTACTCGAAGTACCGCTCCGTCTCACGCCGCATGTCGCGCCGCAGGCCGCCGCTAAACTCTGCGTCCTTGAACCGACTCCCGCGTCTCTTGAAAATCTCGCGCCCCTGCTCCATTTCCGCCTTCTCGGCTTCCGTCAGCTCGCTTGCGTCCTTGCGCCGCAGCTCGAAGAACCGCTGCCTGGCCGCATCCAGTTCCGGATCCGGCGGCTGCTCGCGCAGGAGAATGCTCCTGGCGTCGATCGGCACGCCCTCGACGTCACGCGCCTCCAGCCACTGGCCGATGAAGTCGCGGAAAAATCCTTTCGACCGCTCGTCCTTCATCATGCGGGTGAACTGCGCAGTCAGGTTTGCCCGCAGCTTCCCCTCCCCTGCCAGCCGCAGCAGTTCCTCATCCGGCATGGTAGTCCAGAGGAAATAGGAAAGCCGGGAGGCCAGGGAATACTCATCGATGAGCGGATGCTTCTGCCCCTCAGCCAGCGGCTCGACAGGCTCCTCGCGAAAAAGGAACCTGGGCGAGGCCAGCACCGCCTCCATCGCACGCGCGATCCCCGCCTCAAACGTCTTATCCGGCTGCTGCCAGATCGCCTCCGCCAGCCGCGCCAGCCGCTCGGGCGTCGCCTCGTCGACCGGACGGCGGAAGGCACGCGTGGCGAATTTTTTCAGCAGCTCCCGGGCCAGCACCAGCCGGGCCTCCGGCTCGGCGGGGATGACCTCCGGAAACCAGCGCCCGCGGTTCGCCGGCTTCGGCCACAGCGCCTGGTCCTGCGGGCCGCGAATGACCACCGCATCAAGGTGCGCATAAAGCGACCGCACCCGCGGCCCGCTTGTGAGCGGCTCCACCGCAACGCTCAACTGGTGAGGACCGGCGGCAAGCTCCAGTTCCGCCTCCGCCTTCAGGTGGTGTCCGGGGGCGGCCCCCGTCTCCAGACGCTTCATTTCGGCCCCATCCACGGTAAAAATCAGCCGGCACTTGTTCGCGTCCAGCTCACCCTCCACGTACGTTTCCCCTCCCGTCAGGTCAAAGGTGACCGTGTATTTCCCCGCGTGCGGCACCGTGGCCGCACTGGTGATGGTGACCGGATCGTAGTAGCCGAGGGCGGGCGAGGACACCTCCTTTTCCACGTCGCCCTCCTTCACTTTGCGGGTGAATTTTTCCCCCATCACCAGCTGCTCCGGCATCACGACGGACGCCTGCGGCACCGCCTCGCGGGTGATCGACTTCGCCGCCGCCAGATATTTCTCCAGCAGCATCGTGGGGATGGTCAGTACGTCCCCGTTGTTGTCAAATCCCTTGCCCGAGTCATCCGCTGGAAACTCATCCTCCACGCGGAAGTCCACGCCGGTCAGGTCGCGGATCGTGTTCCGGTACTCCGTGCGGTTCAGCCGGCGCACCGTCACGCGCCCCGGGTCTGGCTGCTTCACGTCCAGCTGGAAGACATCCGCCTTGATCCACCCGGCCAGCTGCGCCTTCTGCTCCGCCGTCGGCTGGCCTTTTCCTGGAGGCGGCATCAGCCCGCCGCGCACATTTTTCAGCACGCGGAACCACAGATCCTTGTCCGCAAGGAGCGCTTCATCCGAAGCCGCCGTGTCAAAGGACACCTCCCCCTTCTTTTCCCCATCTGCATGACAGTCATAGCACCGCTCCTTGAGCAGCGCCTTCACCTCCGGGTGCAGCGCAGGCCCGGGTTCGACCGCCCGGCACACGAGCCCCCCCGCAGCAGAGAGCAGCGTAAATGCGGCAAAAAATGGGAATAGACGGATCATGCGTGGATTTCGAGAAGCTCACCTTCCCCGCCAGTGGCAACCGGACAACCCTAACCTGGCTGGGGGTCCCCCTGAAGGCCGCACGGGAGCAGGCAAAAACGGCTGTCAGGAAATGAAACGCCGCCCCACCGGGTTGGGTTGCGCAGGATCCCCCCTTTTGGCGCGCACTCTCCTTCGCAGCCGCGAGCGGACATGTGGAAAAATGTGCCGAAGACGACAACTCCACCGCAGACCCGGGGTTCTGCCTCATTCGCGCCGCAACACACTGGCGCAGCGCCGGCGAAACCGGGCGGCCTCAGCAAGGCCCGGTCCGGGCAAGGAAAGAATGGTTGCCGGATTTCTCATCAAGTCCTAGTTTCGCCGCTTTGGTTCCCCGATCACCCACCCCACTCTGAACATGCTTCGTCCCAAACTGACTCGCGGTCCGCTGCTGCTGGCCGCCCTTTGCACGCTGACTGGCAGCGCCCTGCTCCTCCTTGCCGCCAAGGAAGACACCGCCAAACCGGGGGCTTCGGCTGACGCGACGAAACCCGCTGGAGAGGCCAGGGACGCAAAGGGCGCAAAGGAAAGCGGAAGCGGCAAGAGCGCCGATGACGGCAAGGAATCCGAAGAGGACAAGTCCCTCAAAAAGGAATCCACCGACCCGAAGCACAAGATCCCCGCCCCGGGCTCCTACCCCTACACGCTGCCAACCGGGACCTTTTTCCGCGAGCCGTATGTTCAGCTGGCCACCAAAAACTCGATGCACGTGGTCTGGCGTACGCTCAAGCCACTGCAGCCCGTGGTGAAATACGGCACCGAGGCAGCCACCCTCACCCACACGGTGGAGCCGGCGCACGTCATCCTGAGGAAGCTGGAGGAGGACGGATTCAAGTCCAAGGACATTAAACCGCTCTACTCCGCGCCGAAAAACTCGCACCAGTACGAGGTGGAGATCACCGGCCTCAAGGCGGGCGAAAAGTATTTCTACGGCGTGTGGGACGGTGAGACGCGGCTCACTCCGGAGGACGAGAGCTACAGCTTCCGCACTCTGCCCGAGCCATTTAAGGAAAAAGAGTGCAACTTCTGGGTGGTGGGCGACTCCGGAACCGGGGCGGCTGATCAGAAGGCCGTCAACTCCGCCATGCGCGACTACGTGGCCAAAGAAAACATCACGCTCGACATTTTCGCCCACGTGGGGGACATGGCCTACAGCAACGGGAAGGACTCTGAATTCCAGCGCGGCTTTTTCGACATCTACAGTGCCACACTGCGCAACACCGTCTGCTTCGCGGCCATGGGCAACCACGAGGGGCACAGTTCCTCCGGCATGGAGGGCATCGGCCCATTCTACGACGCCTACGTCCTTCCCGCCCGCGGCGAAGCGGGCGGCGAGGTCTCCGGCAGCGAGGGGTTCTACAGCTACGATTTCGGTCGCGTGCATTTTATCGTGCTCAACTCCTATGACATGGACCGCAAGCCAGGAGGCGTCATGTCAAAGTGGCTCAAGAACGACCTCGACAAGGTGAAGGAGTCCCAAACCGACTGGATCGTCTCCTATTTCCACCACCCGCCCTACACGAAAGGCAGCCACGACAGCGACAACATCAAGGAGCCGTGGATGATGGAGATGCGAAAGCACATCATGCCCATCCTGGAGGCCGGCGGCGTAGACCTCGTGCTGACCGGGCACTCCCACATTTACGAGCGCAGCATGCTCATCGACAAGGCCTACGACACACCCACCACAGCCAAAGGCGTCGTCCTCGACGACCGCGACGGCGACCCGGACGTGGACGGCCCCTACAAGAAGAGCGCCGGCATCAACCCTCACGAGGGCGACATCAACATTGTGACCGGAAACGGGGGCACCAGGCTCAAATGCATGGGCGTCATGCCGGTGATGAGGAAAATCATCAAGGAGCACGGCAGTGTGCTCGTGAACGTCAAGGGCAGCACCCTGACCGGCCGGATGATCTCCAAGGCGGGGAAGGTGGAAGACAAATTCCAGATCGTGAAGGAGGGGAAGGTGACAAACAAGATCGTGGAAAACCCGCGCCGCCCCGTGCCTCCGAAAAACGGCAACTTCACCAGCCCCGAGGGCCTCGAAAAGGTGCCCGCCTCCGCCATTCCCGTCATCCCCGAGCACTCGAAGTGGAAATACCGCACCGGCAAAGCTGAGGACACCCAGGATTCCGGCTGGACGAAACCCGAGTTTGACGACAAGGCCTGGCTGGAAGGGCCGGCCGGCTTCGGCTACGCGGACAACGACGACGCCACGGTCCTCTCCGACATGAAGAACAACTACAAGCGCGTCTGCATCCGCAGGGAGTTCGTGCTCGAATCCCTCGACGACGTGGAAAAAATGTCCCTCGCCATCAGCTGGGACGACGCCTTCATCGCCTGGATCAACGGCGAGGAAGTGGTGCGCTACGGAGTCGAGGAGGGCTACGGCCGCAACGCCAAGGGCATTGCCCAAAACCAGGAGGCCGGTGCCGCCCGTGCGTTCCCCCTTGCCCTCAGCAAGGCTGTCTTCAAAATTGGAAAAAACGTAATAGCCATAGAAGGCCACAACGATGCCGTGGACGGCAGCGACTTTTCCCTCAATCCTTGGCTGGTCAAGAGCGGGAAAATCCACCTTCCACTTGCGAAATGAAATGGGCTGGCCTAGTTTGCCAGCCCCGCCACCCGTTCGGCGGTTTTTCCATCCTGAACCAGCGCGCGACGGTCGCGCCTCTTTTACCTTCCTAACCTGTTCACTGCCATGAAAGCCGATATCCATCCCAAGTACGTTGCCACGACCATCTCCTGCGCCTGCGGGACGGTGTATCACACCCGTTCGACGGTGGACAACATCAGCATCGGCATTTGCGCCGGTTGTCACCCGTTCTACACAGGTGAGCAGAAGTTCGTCGACACCGCCGGCCGGGTTGACAAGTTCGCCAAGCGCTTCGGCACCACGCTGACCCGCCGCACCAAGCTGACGCCCGCCGGCGCCTAGCTCCCAGACGATTTTTGAGTTTAAACGGTGTGGGTGTCCTTCGGGACACCCCCGCCGTTTTTTGTTTTGACCCGGGCCTCCCCGGCTCTCCGCCCTGCCGATTCCCAGTCTCCACTTTCCCCACTTTTTCATGGATTACGCCCCGCTCATTGCCCGCAAGCGCGCCCGGTTCGCCGAACTGGAGGGCATGATCTCGTCTCTTGGCTTTTTCGACGACCCGAAGAAGGCCACTGAGATGACGCGCGAGCACGCCCGCGCACGGAAAATCATCGAGACTTGGGACAACTACGAGCGCAACCAGGCCGAGCTGGCCGGCAACCAGGAACTCGCCAAGGGGGAGGATGCCGAACTGGCCGAGATGGCCAAAATGGAGATCCCGGAACTGGAAAAGCGCATTGCCGAACTGGGTGAGGAGGTGCAGTACGCCCTGCTGCCACCCGACGGCATGGAGGACCGGGACGCCCTCCTCGAAATCCGTGCCGGCACCGGTGGAGATGAGGCCTCCCTCTTTGCCGCTGAGCTGCTGCGCATGTACACCCGCTACTGCGAGACGCGCGGCTGGAAGATCGAACCCATGGAGAGCAGCCTCTCTGAAGTGGGCGGCCTGAAGTCCGCCACCGTGCGCGTCATGGGGGACGAGGTGTTCCGCTTCCTGCGCTACGAGAGCGGGGTGCACCGCGTTCAGCGCGTGCCCGCCACGGAAACCCAGGGGCGCATCCACACCTCCACCGCCACCGTGGCCGTGCTGCCGGAGGCGGAGGAGGTGGACATCCAGATCAAGCCCGAGGAGCTGCGCATCGAAGTCAGCCGTGCCGGCGGTCCCGGAGGCCAGGGTGTCAATACGACCGACTCCGCCGTGCAGATCATGCACCTGCCCACTGGCATCCAGATCCGGTGCATCGAGAGCCGCAGCCAGATCAAAAACCGCGCCCGGGCCATGGAAATTCTCCGCGCCCGCCTTTTCGAAGCCAAACAGCGCGAACAGAATGAGAAATATTCCACCCACCGCCGCAGCCTCATCGGCTCCGGAGGCCGGGAGGAAAAAGTGCGGACGTACAATTTTCCCCAGAACCGCGTCACCGACCACCGGATCGAACTGACCCTCTACAGCCTGGACCGCTTCATGGAAGGGAACATCGGTGAAATGATCGGCCAGCTCCAGCGGCGGGACATGGAGGACCGCCTCGCCGGGCTCCAGGCCAGCGGAACTTGATTTTTCCCCCGCCGTGGAAACGATCTACGCTAGTCTGGGTGAAGAGAGCCTGGCAGCCATGGTGGCCGCCTTTTACCGCCGCGTCCGCACAGACGACCTCCTCGGCCCCATGTACCCGGAGCAGGACTTCGCCGGAGCGGAAAAAAGGCTGCTCGATTTCCTGGTCTTCCGCTTTGGCGGCCCCCAGCGCTACATCGAGGAGCGCGGCCACCCCAGACTGCGGATGAGGCACATCCCTTTCTCCATCGGCATGGCGGAGCGGGATCGCTGGCTCGTCCTGATGGGCGAGGCCATGCGCGAAGCCGAAATCCCCGAGACTGAAGCCCTCCAGATGGCCGCCTTCTTTGCACAGGTCGCGGACATGATGCGGAACCGCCCGGAACAGCCCTAACCCGTTTTTCCAGCGTTTTTGGGATTGCTTTTCAACGCAAAATTCCGCATTCTGCCCCTCCCCTCCCGCGCCGCCCTTGTCCGCAGCGCACCCGTGTCCCCGCCTCGTCCCCCTCCCTAGTTTCCCCATGTCATCCGCCGCCATTTTTCGCCGCTTCCTGCCCTTGTTGTGCCTTGTCAGCCCGGCGCTGGCCGTGCCTGTGGCAGTCAACGACACCTATTCAGCCACAGAGGACGTCACCCTGAACGTCGGCTCGGGCACCCAGACCTACCTGGGGGCTGACTTCGAATCCGCAGGAAACGTAACGGCGGGCGCGTGGAACTATCTGGACAAAATTCAGAACCAGTTCGGGACCAATCTTTCCTATCCGGTCGATGGCGGCAGTGCCGACTGGAAATCCCTCAATTTTAACGTCGCCACCTCCACCGTCGGCCCGTGGGGCAGTTCCGCCATGCCCATCCAGGGCGGCGGGCTGACCGGCCTGCCCGGGGCCGTGAACACGCTGACGGGCATGGCCGGCGGGCCTGCCGGGGAGTACCTCGTCACCACCTACCTCTTCAGGAAAACCTTCACCCTCAGTGCTGCCGAGGCCTCCGCAGCCAGCTGGACGCTCCGCTACCTGGTGGACGATGCAGCCGTTTTTTACCTCAACGGACAGCAGGTCGACATCATCAACCTGGATCCCGCCACCACGGTGCCCCCCGGCGCCCTGACGACGAACACCGCCGCCGCGGGTAGCGGGGACGAGGCCAACTACGTGACAAAGTCGGTCAACCTGGCCGGCAAGCTGGTCTCGGGGCTCAACGTCATCGCCGTCGAAGTCCACCAGACCCACGGCGGAAACTACACCAGCTCCGATGTGGGCCTGGACCTGACGCTGACGCCCACCGCGGACCAGAAGCAGGGCTTCACCGAGGTCGCCAATGCCTTCTACGGAACGGTTCGCGCGGACAAGGTCACCTTCGGCATTGTGGCCGGCGGAGGGACGAACACGACGCAAACCTATCAGGCTCAGATGGGAGGATGCGCGACCTCCGACACCGCAGCCCGGCGTGCCACCTCGGCGGCCATCCGGCGTGTCGTTAACCTTGCCTCGGCTGGGGCAGCCACCCTCTCCTTCCGCTACCGCATGACCTTTGCCGCAGGCTACGAGGGCAACGAATATGGCGAGGTCATCGCCGAACTCGACGGCACCAAGCTGGGCACAGCGGCAAACCCGGACCACGCCGGAGCAAACGTCATCGCCTTCAAGGTAGGCAACGGCAACGGCGGCAATGACGACGACACGGGCTGGCAGACGGCCACGTTCAATTTGACCCTGGCCGCCGGGGATCACACCCTGCTCCTCGGCGGGTACAACAACGGGTCATCCACTGCGGACGAGCTGACCACGGTGTGGTTTGATGATGTGAACCTGACCGTGGCCGGGGTGTCCAACGGCGTCCTCGCCAACGACACGGGCGGCGCCACCACCGCCGTCAAGCTGACCAATCCTGCCAGGGGAACCCTCGCCTTCGATGCTGACGGGAAGTTCATCTACACGCCCAATGCCAACGCGAACGGCACCGACTCCTTCACCTACAAGGCCAGTGACGGCACCACCGAAAGCGCCCCGGCCACCGTCACGATCAATATTTCACCCGTCAACGATCCACCCGTGGCCGTGGCGAACAGCTACACTCTGGACGAGGACACCATACTGACCGTGAATGCAGCGCAGGGCGTCCTCGCCAATGACACGGATGTCGACACCAACACTCTGACCGCAGTCGCAGTCACCCAGCCGGCATCCGGATCGCTCACCCTGAATGCCAACGGACGCTTCACTTACACTCCCGATCTCGATTTTTTCGGCACCGACTCGTTCACTTACCGGGCCAATGACGGCACTGCCAACTCCAACACCGTCACCGTGACGCTGACGGTGAACCCGATCAATGAAACTCCCGTGACGGGCGCCCCGGAGGCCTACACGCTCCCGAAAAACACAACCTTCACCATCACGAACCCGCTCGGGACAAACGTCACCGAGGATCTCATCCTCAGCACAGTTCGTGGAGCCGCCAACGCCATCACCACCCCGGGTTCGCCCTGGAAATACTCAGACACCGGCCAGCTTTCCGCCACGGTGGAAGCCGGCTGGAAGAAGCTGATCTTCGACGACGCAGTCTGGAAGGAGGGCGCCTCAGAACTGGGCTACGGCGACGGCCCTTCCATCCCGGAAGCCACCGTCATTGAGGACAACCCCACTCCGGGGTATGTCGGCAGTGAAACAAACCGGTACTGGACATGCTATTTCCGCAAAAAAATCAACGTCCCGCGGGTCAGTGAAATCGTCTCCGTCTCCATGCAAGTGCTGCGTGATGATGGCGTCGTGATCTACCTGAATGAGGGCGAACTTTACCGCACCAACCTGATCGCAAGCCCCGTCTACACCACCCCCGCAATCACCGGGGCGACGGCCCCGGACGAGCAGACTTTCTACTACGCTGACGACCTCGGAACGGGCACCAACCAGAATTGGACGCAGGTGGCGCCAAATCCCGGGCAGCTGGTGGAGGGGGACAACATCTTTGCCGCAGAGGTCCACCAGAATACCCAGTCCAGCACAGACATCAGCTTCGACGTCAAATATACCGTCACCCGGCGAACCAGCCCTGGACTGCTCTTCAACGATTCGGATCCCGACGGTGACCCCATCACCGCCCGGCTCGTCACCCAGGCCGCCCACGGCACCGTGACCATCAATCCAAACGGCACCTTCAGCTACACCCCCGCGCTCGCCTACACCGGGACGGACACCTTCCGCTACGACGTCTACGACGGCACCAGCGCCAGCGCCCCTGTCACCGTCACCCTGACGATTACCCAGGGCCCAAATGTAGCACCCGTAGCCAACGCCGACAGCTACGCGGCCACCGAGGACACCGCACTGGTGGTCGATGCCAACGACGGGGTCCTCAGCAACGACTTGGATGCTGATGGCGATCCCTTCACCGCCGTGCTGCTCACCCAGCCCACCAGGGGGACGCTGGTTCTCAATGCCGACGGCTCTCTCACCTACACCCCGGCCGCCAATCTGAACGGGGCCGACTCTTTTACCTACAAGGCGGCGGACGGAAAAGACTCGCCACCGGCCACCGTGACGATCAACGTGGCCGCCGTCAATGATCCGCCCGTGGCTGGAAATGATTCCTACGGGGCTGACCCCGGGCAGACCATCATCGCCAATGCCGCGCAGGGTGTACTGGCCAATGACAGTGACGTGGATGGAGACACACTCTCCGCCGCCCTCGTCAGCCCGCCCTCCAGCGGAACGCTCATCCTAAACGGAGACGGCTCCTTCAGCTACACGCCGGCCGCTTCCGGCACCTTCAGCTTCACCTACCGCGCCAGTGATGGCACCGCCAGTTCAGGCCTGGCCACCGTCACCATCGCCATCAATGGAGCCCCGGTGGGACGAGCCGACACCTACACCACTGCCGAGGACACCGCCCTGACCGTGGCCGCCGCCCAGGGTGTGCTGGCCAATGACACGGACCCGGAAACCCAGCCCCTCACAGCCGTGCTCATCAGCCCGCCCGCCGGTGGGGGCACTTTCTCGCTCGCCACGAACGGCTCTTTTTCCTACACCCCGCCGACCAACCGGGACCTGCCCGTCTCGTTTGTTTACCAGGCCACCGACGGTCTGCGAAATTCGGCAAACACCACCGTCACGATCAACCTCACCCCCGTGAACGATCCGCCAGTGGTCGCCAGCGACAGCTACACCGCCCTGCAAAACCAGGTCCTCACCATCGCCGCGCCCGGCGTCCTGGGCAACGACACGGACGTGGAGGGAAATCCCTTCACCGCCACACTCCTCACGCCTCCCGCGCATGGCACGCTCGTCTTCAGTGCCAGCGGCGGCTTCGTTTTCACCCCCGCCACGGACTACACCGGGCCGGACAGCTTCACCTACCGGGTTTCCGATGCCGGGGGAGTGTCCGGCATCGCCACCGTCAGCATCTCCGTCAATACGGGCTCCGTCATCGTCATCAACGAGATCATGCTCCGCCCCGGGACCACCATCCCAGAGCAGACGAATCGCGAATGGATCGAAATCCTCAACCGGGGAACCACCCCGGCCACCCTCACGGGCTGGACCATCAGTTCCGGTGTGGATTTCGCCTTTCCCGCCGGTCAGACCATCCCGGCTGGCGGCTACCTCGTCATCGCTGCGAATGTGACTGCCTTTCAGGCTGCGAACCCGGGAGTCACAAACGTCATCGGCGGCTGGCTGGGCACCCTGAGCAACAGCAGCAACACCATCACCCTGAAAGATGCCACCGGAAACAAGGCGGACAGCGTGACCTATGCGACGGAAGGCGACTGGGGGCAGCGCATCCGGGAAACCACCTTCAACGGCTGGGCGTGGAGCAATGCCGTCAGCGGTGGCGGCAAATCTCTCGAACTCCGCAATCCCCAGCTCAGCAATGACAACGGCCAGAACTGGACCCCCTCCACCGCCGTCAACGGCACCCCGGGCGCGGTGAACGGCAACTTCACCACCAACGTCCCCCCCATCATCAAGGCCGTGAAGCACAGCCCCGCCGTGCCCAGGCCGAATGACACCGTCCTCGTCTCCTGCGAACTCAACGACGAAAAGCCCAATCAACAGCTCACCGCCACCCTCCACTGGCGCGACGCCACCGGCACCTCCCCCGGCGCGTTCACCGCCGTGCCCATGTCCACCGACGGCGGGGAAAAATGGTTCGCCCCCGTGCCACCCAGGGCCGCTCTCACCATCATCGAATTTTACATTTCCGCCAGCGACGGCACCACCACCCGCACCTGGCCCGCCCCCACCTCCGAGGGGCAGAATGCCAACTGCCAGTACCAGGTCGACACCCTCGCCGACTCGGCAGTGGCCCAGACCCAGCGCCTCATCCTCACCGGCACGGAGAATGCCGCCTACGCCGCCCTCGCCCCCCAGGACAGCGCCACCAACAAGCTGGACCGCCAGTTCAACACCACCGTCATCGTCACCCGCGGGCAGGAAACGGAAATCCACTACCAGGCCTCCGTCCGCTTCCGCGGAAATTCCTCTCGCTCCTACCAGTTCAAACCACTCCGCGTCAGCCTGCCTGACGACCAGTCGCAGAACGGTCTCGGCGGGTACAACCTGAACCCCAAAGCCTCCTTCACCCAGTACTTGGGCAACCGCCTTTTCCAGGCCGCCGGACTTCCCGCTCCGGACTGCATCCCCGTGGACCTTCGCCGGAATGGCGTGCGCTACACCACCAGCAGCGGCTCCGTTCCCGACTTCGGCCTCTGGGTCATGGTGGAGGACTGGAATGGCGGATTCTTCGGAAACCATTTCCCCCTCGCCGACCAGGGCGGCATCTACAAAAAAGGGCGCCCGGATGAGTTCTGGCGCACCTTCTCCGCCCCCGCCAGCGCGGATGTCATCGTCGACGGCTGGATCAAGCAAAGCGGCAGCGATGCCAACGACTGGTCGGACATCACCGGCTTCATGCAGACGTGGCAGACCAACGTGGCGCCCCACTTCACCGGGGCCTCTGCCGGCGACGCGCACAGCGGCACCTGGGCCGGCACCGCCTTCACCCCGGCGGAGTACGCCAGCGTTGAGACGGTGGCCAATCTCGACCAGTGGGCGCGCTGGTTCGCCGTCATGACCCTCCTCCAGAGCAACGAGACCAACATCTCCAACGGCCAGGATGACGACTACGCCGTCTACTTCGCCACCGAGCTGTGGAACGGCCAGCCCGCCCGCCGCCTGAACCTCCTGCCGCATGACCTGGACACCATCTTCGGCCTCGGCGACTCCAGCCTGGCCTTTGATGCCCGCGGACTCTACGACAGCACGGATGAAAGCTCCGTCTTCTCCACCCTCCTGCCCCTCATGGGCAACAACGCCACCGCCGGAAACGCCACCTTCCGCACGAAATACTTCAACGCCCTGCGCGACCTGATCGGCACTGTCTTCAATGCAGACACCACGGCGGATCCAAATCCTCCATTCTACCGGCTGGTCGATTTTCACCTCGGCAACTGGGCTCCGACAGCCACCCGCACCGGCATCAAGGACTTCATCCGCCAGCGCGGCACCCACCTTCTCGGCCTCATCGGCCAGGCCGCCACCACCCCGCCCGCACCCACCTCCACCGCCATCCTGACCTCTGCCCATGGCACCCTCTGCATTCACGAGGTCATGGCAAACAACATCTCTGCGTATGCCAATGGGACCACCTTCCCCGACGTCGTGGAACTCCGCAACACCAGCGCCGCCGCCATCAGCCTCGCCGGCATGAGCCTGAGTGATGACCCGCTGCTGAAAACAAAATACGTCTTCCCTGCCGGAGCCTCCATTCCGGCCAGCGGCTACCTCGTTCTCTTCGCCGACACCGCCATCACCCAGCCCGGCATCCACCTCGGCTTCAGCCTGGACTCCGACGGCGACTCCATCGCCCTCTACCAGACGGTGGCAAACGGGCAGACGCTCGTCGACAGCGTCACCTTTGGCCTGCAGCCGGCGAACTACAGCCTCGGCCGCACCGGCGCCGCACTCACCACCTGGACGCTCTGCACCCCCACCGTCGGCCTGGACAACACCGCCGTCGCCTCGCTTGGCGCGCCCTCAGCCCTTCGCATCAATGAATGGCTCGGCAACGCCGACTACCGCGCTGCGGACGACTTCATCGAGATCCACAACTCCACCACCACTCCCGTCGCCCTCGGCGGCATGCGCCTCACGGATGATTTCATCAACTACCCCGCGCACGGCACCATCCCACCGCTCAGCTACATCGCCCCCGGCGGCTTCATCGAGTTTTTGCCAAAAGGCTCCAGCGCCACTCCTGGAAATGCCCGCGAGCTGGACTTCAAGCTCGGCTCCACCTTTGGCAGCATCGCCCTCCTCGGGGCAAACCTCAGCCAGGCCGACCTCGTCGCCACCGTGGCGCATTTCCGGGATCAATCCGTCGGCCGCCTGCCAGACTCCGGTCCCGCCCTTTCCACCCTCGCCGTCCCCTCGCCCGGCTTCTCCAATGTCCCGCTTGATGCCAGCCAGGTCAGTCTCCTGAACTACCTCCGCATCACCGAGGTCATGTACAATCCCTCCAGCTCCGCGCGGTCGGAATACATCGAGCTGCGCAACATGAGCGACAAGTCCGCCACGCCCGTCGCCCTCGACCTCACCGGCGTTGTCTTCACCAGGGGCGTCTCCTACACCTTCCCCGCCACCACCCTAGCCCCGGGCGCCCACCTCGTCCTCGCCGGGGAGGTGGCGAAGTTCACCGCCCAGTTCCCCGGAGTTCCCGTCACCGGCCCGTGGGACGCGGCGAAAAAACTCAGCAACAAGGATGACCGCGTCACCCTGGAACTACCCGGCAACGGCGTCGCCATCCTGGATTTCCACTACTACGACAGCTGGTATCCCTCCACAGACGGGCAGGGCTCTGCGCTCCAGATCGTCGACGCCACCGCCTCCCCCGCCCAGTGGGACAAGCAGGCCGGCTGGCAGGCCACTGCGCCAAATCCCGGCGCCAGCCCGCCCTTCGGCATCAGCGCCGGCGTCGACCGCTTCGGCAGCGTCGGCACGCCCATCCTGCTCGACGGCGCCATCCAGCCCGGCGCCCTCGCCGCGCAGGACATCTCCGTGCTTTGGACAAAGGAGTCCGGCCCCGGCCTCGTCACCCTCACCACTGCCGACTACCAGGATGCCAATGGACGCTTCTCCCTCCCGGGCGTCTACGTGCTCAAGTTCACCGCCACCGCCCCGGGCGGCGTCACCGCCACAGACACCGTACAGGTCATCATCGCCGAGGACTACAACACTTGGGCCGCCCGCCTCCTCGCCGGCCAGCCCGTCGCCGCCCAAGCCAAGGACGCCGACCCCGACCGCGACGGCTCCAGCAACCTCATCGAATACGCCACCGGCTCAAATCCCCTCGCCGCAGGCACCATTCTGACGCCCTACTGGCTCACGAACCACCTCGGCGTCCGCTACCAGCTTTCCGCCACCCTCCCGCCGGAAATCCAGATCATCACCCAGATTTCCTACGACCTGGAGACGTGGTACGACAACGCCACCACAAACACCGTCGAGAGCACCACCGCTGCGGTGCGCCAGATGCTCTCGGAGGACTTCAATCCGCCCCGCCCCGAAGCCCATGCGTATTTCCGCCTCAAGGTCATTTGCCCCTGATCCGGAAAAACACAGCCGCCCGGCGGTTGACAAGCCGCGCAGGAGGCGCACAATTCCGCCCCTTTCCAAGACTCCACCCCGCCTCATCCCGTGGCACTGATCGTACAAAAATATGGCGGCACGTCCGTCGGAAATCCCGAGCGCATCAAGAACGTGGCCAGCCGCGTCCTCGAATCGCAGCGGGCGGGCAACCGTGTCGTCGTCGTCGTGTCCGCCATGTCCGGCGTGACGGACAACCTCCTGAAACTTGCCCGCGAGGTCGCCACCGAGCCCGCCGAGCGCGAGATGGACGTCCTCCTCGCCACCGGAGAGCAGACCACCATCGCCCTGACCGCCATGGCCATCAATGGCATGGGCGGCAAGGCCATCTCCCTCACCGGAGCCCAGGCCGGCATCGAGACCGACGGCGTTCACACCAAGGCGCGCATCTCCACCATCGCCCCCACAGAGGTCCACCGCATGCTCGACGAGGGGAACATCGTCATCATCGCCGGCTTCCAGGGGCAGACCCAGGACGGCCGCATCACCACCCTCGGTCGCGGCGGCTCAGACCTCACCGCCATCGCCATGGCCGCCGCCATCAAGGCCGACCTCTGCCAGATTTTCACCGACGTCGACGGCGTCTACACCTGCGACCCCCGCGTCGTCAAGGATGCGCGCAAGATCCCCGTGATCAGCTACGAGGAAATGCTCGAGATGGCCAGCAGCGGCTCCAAAGTCATGCAGAGCCGGTCCGTTGAGTTTGCCAAAAAGTTCGGCGTGCGCTTCGAGGTGCGCAACAGCATGAACAACAATCCTGGAACCCTTGTCACCGAAGAAGATATGAGCATGGAATCCGTCGTCATCCGCGGGGTCAGCCTTGAGCGGGATCAGGCCAAAGTCACCGTCAAGGGCCTCCCCGACCAGCCCGGCAGCGCCTCCCGCGTCTTCCTCGCCATCGCCGGCGCAAATCTGAACATCGACATGATCGTCCAGAACGTCGGCACCGACGGCAAGGCTAACATCTCCTTCACCCTGCACAAAAACGACCTGGAAAAGGCGCAAAAAGCCCTCACCCCCGTCGTCGCCAGCCTCGAAGGCTCCCGCCAGGAGTCCACCGACGGCATCGCCAAGCTCAGCGCCGTCGGCATCGGCATGCGCAGCCACTCCGGTGTCGCCGCCCAGATGTTCGAGGCCCTCGGAAAAGCCGGCATCAACATCCAGATGATCACCACCTCCGAGATCAAGATCTCCGTCACCGTCGCCCAGGAGCAGATCGAAGAAGCCGCCCGCGTCGTCCACGCCGCCTTCAATCTCTCCGGCGCCATCAAGAGCTGAGGGCCAGGCGGTCGGAACCCCCGGCACGCTTCATACCATCTCCAGGATCGTTTGGGTAAAACCCGGGAGCGCACACCGCCGCAGGTTCTTACTCCTGCGCCACAGGCGTTGCGCCTTCAGCTTGGGGATTGACTGGGAAGTACGAGACCACCACAAGCCCCCAGGCCCCCAGCGCCCCCAGTCCGTAGTCCTGAGCCGGAGCGGAGCGGAGACAGCCAGCCGGCAGGCTGCCCGAAGGGCGAGCGCAGCGAGGCAACGGACGGGACCCCACAGCCTGGGGCGGAGTGAGGCACGAACGAAGCCCCAGGTTCCCGTACCGAAATCTGGAGCCCTGACGGGGCGAGACATTCGCCAGCCGAGCCGCACGCGAAACGCGCGTGACGAGGACGGATTGTCTCGCCCGTTGCCTCGCATTGCGAACAACAAGCGGTGCCCCGATGAACAACAAGGCACCAAAAGGAGAATAGAAGCGCTCCCAGCGCTGGACGACCGATAGTGCCTCGCCGCCCAATCCATGCGGAAAAAGAGGTGAACAGGGAGAACCATCAGGCACGTCGTGGACAGCAGGCAGCCAGCTTGGCGGGAGGGAATCCGCCCTCTGCATGGGTTTGCCATCGGCAACGAAGTCCGAATATTCTTCAATCGCTCTCAGGAGGTGTGCCGGCGGACTCCTGAAGGCGGAACATCTCGCCGGGCACGCGTCCAGGCAGGGGTTTGTTTTGCCTGTTCATGATCCTGGATCATGCATCGCGGCTGGCCGATTAAGGTAGGAACGCCGTTTGCCCGGCGTCCCCATCGCAGATCCCGGCGTGCGGAATTCCCGCACCGGGCTCCTCAGAGTGACGCGCATGCCGAACGGCGACGCGGGCTGGCTGGTTCATAGTGGAAATCATCATGCATGCTGTGGGGCGCGCTGTCGAGCGGATCTCGGCGGCGGGGTTTCGGTGATGACGGGGGGGCAGCTTCCCGCTTTCCCTGGCGGCAGTGAATGCTGGGAGGGTGCAGCTTTTCCGCCGACTCCCACGATTCAGCCATTTGAACACGAGGCCTTTGGTCTCGTCCGCGCAGCTCGTGGGCGCTCCGAGTCCCCCATCGCTCCGCAGTCGTTCCAGCAGCCTTGCAGCTGGCGTCACAGGAGGAAGGCCGCAGCGCGAGTGCTTTCCAAAAGCTCCAAGCGAGTGCCGCACTTCGGATTCCTGAGCCCCGCAGCCAGGAAAAAATACGAGCGCGTGCGCAGCCTGCTGCGGGCCGGGGCCATCGTGCTCAAGGTGGCTGTGGAAAGTGGTGCGGGTTTTGCCTCCGGCTAACCCGCATTCGCGCAACAACCTTCGCTCCCAGCGCCTGCGCCCCAAGCGCTGCTCCCCATCTTCGCCTGCTCCGCAACACCCCCCGTGCGGCGCCACATGACTGCCTGCTGTAGTCCCATGCGTGAATCCTCTGTCCTCGCCGGGGCACGCCCGCGGGGTAGCCGGAGGCAAAACCCGCACCACTTTGGCGAAAACACTTCCTGCCTCGCGCCCGCCGACGCGAAAAGCAGGTTCGAACGCCCCCCCCCGCCTCGAAAGCCGGGCCGCCCGCCCTGCTCCAGCCGTCCGCCCGACCCAGCCCGCACAAAATTTGGCGCTCCACCTGTCGGATGCGCCCCCCCTCGGGGAAAAAGCTTTCCCCTCATCGCCCCAGCCCGCTCGCGCCAACTGAGGCTCAACCCTCCCCGGCCTCCGCCGCGAATCGTTCAACCAGGATTAGCATTAGACATCTTGTACGATTCATAATGTTCATAATCATGTTTATAAATACCATACTGTACTTTTGACCGTCCTGTGCCAATAAGTTGAGGATGACACTCTATTTGGACACCCGAAACAACATTTCCGAATTCCGCCGAATGAC
>JANOAS010000379.1:0-5990 GCA_031411255.1 bacterium | reverse complement strand
GTGGTACCACCCGTTCCCATCCCGAACACGGAAGTGAAACACTACAGCGTCGATGATAGTGAGGTGAAAGGCCTTGTGAAAGTAGAACGCTGCCAGACTAAAAATCAGCCCGCTCCGCCGAAAGGCGGGGCGGGCTGTTTTATTTTGCCGGAAGCTCTGCCGCCGGCCACCGCCTGCAGCCAGACTGCACCTGCTGCCAGCCCGCTGGTTCAGCGGCTCCTGTTTATCGCGGAGCTGGACCGGCTCAAGGGGATTCTGAGGCACACGCTTCTGCTCAGCGGAGACCGGTGCGAGAATTCCGCCGAGCACAGCTGGCACATCGCCATGATGGCGATCGTGCTCCAGGATTTCGCCGCCGGTCCGGTGAATCTTGAGCGGGTTCTGAAAATGCTCTTGGTTCATGACATTGTGGAAATTGATGCAGGAGACACGCTGGTTTACGATGTCCAGGCGCGACAGACTCAGGACCAGCGTGAACAGGCGGCTGCAACGCGGCTGTTCGGCATGCTTGACGCCCCGCTTGGTTCTGAATTGCGGGTGTTGTGGGAAGAGTTCAATGAGGGTGACAGCCCGGATGCGGCCTTCGCCTGTGCTTTGGACCGACTGCAACCCCTCCTGCACAACTATTTGACGCAGGGAAGAAAATGGAAGGAGAATGGGGTCCACGCGGGCATGGTGCGCAAGAGAACGGTGGCGTGCCTGACGGGCAGTCCCGTGCTCGTGGACTACATGAACACGGTGATTAGTGACGCCGTGGCGAAGGGGTGGCTTGCTCCCGAGCCGACGGATGGTTCAGAATCTGGTGATGTCTTGGATTCTTGAGCCGCCCAGGTGGGCGTAGTTGCCTCAGTAGAATTACGCAGCTGATTCCAAGGGAAAGAGAAAGCCCTCGGCATCCACGCGCACTCGGGCACCGGTCGGGCGGCTTTGAAGGTCTGCGCCTGGCAGGCCCGCTCCGCGAAGCCAGAGGGTGCCGTCACTACGAAAATCCGGGGCAAAGCCCGGCAGCAGTCGCCCCAGGGAGCCCAGGCGCTGGCCGGGCTGCGGCTCTGCGGTGCTGGTAGTGACGGGAGGGTCCTGCTGGCTGAGGGAGAGGATGGCACCCAGCTCATCGTCCACCCAGCCGCGCAGCCCGGCATCCGTGCCGAGCGAAAGGTGGGCTCGAGGATTTCCCTCGACTGGCTGATCCGAGACGAGCACTGAGGCCGGCCCGGAAAGGGCCAGCGGAACACCCGCGCGCAGCGGATGCCACAGCCCGAGAATCTGCCCCGCTGCGCTGTTGACCGGCTCCCGGCAGTCCAGCGTGTCCTCCGGCAGCAGGACGTTGGTGGCGGAAAATTGTTCGCATTGGGCCAGCAGGCTGCGGTGCGGCAGTTCGATCAGTTTCCCCGCTGCAGTCAGGAAGGCAGCCGCCGCGCCGGTGGTTCGCCGGCATGGCCACGGCACCTGGCCGATGAACGCCTCTGCCGCGATGGCAGCAGGGCTCAGATTTAAAAATACCTCGGCCGCATCCACCACTCGGACTCCGGAGAATGCGGACGCCCTACCAAAAGCGGTGAGCACCGTGTCGAGACCATGCGCCAGCAGGGTTGCGGAGTCCGCTGCGGGATCGACTGCCACAGGCACCTTCCCCGCCAGCCGCAGCGCCAGGTGGCTGACAACAGAGAGTACCCCGCGCGGCAGCGCCACAGCCACGCGCTCTGCCGTGAGGTCATGCCTCCAGCTCCGCGCCAGCAGGCACGCCCATGCCCGGACGACGGCGCTGCGGTGGACGATGCGGCGGCCGTCGATTTCTTCAATCAGGCAGGGAGAAAACGGCCGGCTCCGCAGGGTGGCCAGCACGTCCTCCTCGATGCAGTGGTCCAGCTCCTTCCGTTCCGCCAGCGCGCGTGCCGCCAGCGATTCAAAGGCCGCCCTGGCCCGTGCCGCGGTGGCCTCCGCCGCCGGGATGGGATCGCCGAAATACACGGAAACGTGATACGGCATGTGGCGGGGCCATTTCCAGACGTACGAGCCCCTTTCATAGGAAAAAATCGAGCCCCAGAGCTGGTCGAGCCACACGGGCACCACCGGGGCGTCCGCCTGCCGGGCGATGAGTTCGAAGCCCTTTTTGAGTTCGCTCAAGTGCCCGTGCCGCGTGATCTGGCCCTCCGGGAAAATGCCCACCAGGTCGCCTTCCTTCAGCGCGCCGGCCATCGCGCGGATGGCGTCCTTCGACCGCGTCGGCGAGATCGGGATCGCATTAAAAAGCCGAAGAAACTGCCCAAAGCCGGGCATCTTCATAAACGAGTCATACACGGCGAAACGGGCCGGACGCCTTCCGGTCGAGAGGCCCACAACGATGGCGTCCAGGTAGCTTACGTGGTTTCCTATCAGCAGGGCCGGTCCTTCATGAGGGAGGTTTTCCTGCCCCGAAACACGAACACGGTAAACCACCCTCAGTAAAATGAGGGCCGCCCGACGAACCAAATCTGCCAGCAGTTTCTTCATGCGCACATCCCTCACATCAACGGGAGCCGGAAGGTATTCGTTATTCGCGATTCCGGGATTGGATTTTTCGATAATCCGACGACGGACCGCCCCGCGACGAAATCCTTTCTTGACCACGACGGGTTTTCCGGGAACATATCAACGAATCAAGATGCGTTTATACGAAGTTTGCAGAAGCTTGATTTTCAACCTAACCAGCCATCCATCATTCCATGCCCCGCTCCTTCATTTTCAGTTCCGAATCCGTCGGTGAAGGCCACCCTGACAAGGTGTGCGACACCATTTCCGACGCCGTTCTCGACGCCTGCCTCACGCAGGACAAGACGAGCCGTGTGGCGTGCGAAACTTACGCCAAATCGAACATTGTCATCGTGGGCGGGGAAATTACGACCTCGGCAAAGCTGGACTACGTGCAGATCGTGCGCGACGCGGTTCGCGAGATCGGGTACACGAACGACGACGACGTGTTTCATGCCGACAAGCTTTTCGTGATGAACATCATCACCGCGCAGTCTCCCGACATTGCGCAGGGCGTGGACGCCAAGAAGGCCAAGGGCAAAAAGACCGCCGAGCAGGGCGCTGGTGACCAGGGTCTGATGTTTGGCTACGCCTGCAACGAGACGGCGGAACTCATGCCGGCGCCGATCATGTTCGCCCACCGCCTGGGCCGGGAGTTGACCCGCATCCGCAAGAGCGACAAGTCAGCCAAGTGGCTGCGACCCGACGCGAAGAGCCAGGTGTCCGTCGAGTATGTCGACGGGAAGCCCACGCGCATCGTGAACGTCGTCATTTCCACCCAGCACGCCGAGGGCAAGGAGCACGCTGAGATCGAGAAGTTCTGCATCGAGAAAATCGTCAAGAAAGTGCTTCCGAAGAACATGCTGACCAAGGACACCGAGTACTTGATCAATCCCACCGGCCGCTTCGTCATTGGCGGGCCGCAGGGGGACACCGGCCTGACCGGGCGAAAAATCATCGTCGACACCTATGGCGGCATGGGCCGTCACGGTGGTGGTGCGTTTTCCGGCAAGGATCCGTCGAAAGTCGACCGCTCCGCCGCCTACATGGGCCGCTGGGTGGCGAAAAACATTGTCGCCGCCGGCTTTGCCGCCCGTTGCGAGATCCAGTTCGCCTACGCCATCGGCTATCCCCAGCCGGTCAGCATCCATATCGACACCTTTGGCACAGCCACCGTGTCCGAGGAGGCGATCCAGAAGGCCGTTTCCAAGGTTTTCTCCTTCAAGCCAGCCGACATCGTCAGCCAGCTCAATCTCCTGCGCCCGATTTACTCCAAGAGCACGAACTACGGCCACTTCGGCAAGGATGACGCCGATCTCACCTGGGAGCGCACCGACAAGGTGGACGCTCTGAAAAAAGCGATCGGCAAGTAATCCTGATAGAGGTTTTTCCGGTCCGACTCTCGGGCATTTTCGCAAACGACCGGCCAAAAGCCGGTCGTTTTGCGTGTAGTGGTTTCCCCCTGGAGCAGTGCAATTGACTTCATGACACGCTCGTTATATCGATCTGAAAAGTTTTTGCTTCCCCGGAAGGGGGGAGTCGAATACGCTGTTGGTTGAAAATATCGTTCCATGGTCCCTCGACGCCCTTGGGCGCTTGCTGACAATCCCTCCGCTTGAACCCCTCCCCACCCCAAATGAAAATGAATGCTCCGGCCTTATCCCGCCTGCGCGACTGGCTGTGCCCTGCCGTCGCCCTGTTCCTTGCCCCCAGCCTGTTCGCCGGGTCGTACTCTCAGAACTTCGACGCCACGCCCACAGACGGCTCTGCGTTTGCCAGTAACAACAACTCCGCCTCGATTGTCGGCGGCCAGCTCAAGCTGACCACGGCAGGGCTCACGGGCAGTGTTGCTGGATTCCGCGTACCAGACCTCGATCCGGGCCGCGAACTGGTGGAGTTCACTGTCGACTACGACGTCACCCTCTATCTCAGCAGCGGCACCCCGGCTGACGGTTACTCGGTAAATTTTGGAGCCATCTCTTCAAACAATGCGGACCTCATCGGCGGGCAAAATGGGCTGCCGGAGGAGGGTATGACGATGGTCAACGGGTTGAGTGTCTGCTTTGACACCTACGACAACGGCGGTGGAGAGGCCTCCTCCATCGACGCAAAGGCGAACGGCACCACCGTTCGCGGGGTCTACATGGAGAGCGCGTCGTCCCCCGGGGGAGCTTGGACAAGGGCTGGCGGCTCCTACCCCTTTGACAACGTCAAGCGCCACGTGAAAATCCACTGGGAGGCCAATACGGGGCTGGACGTGACCATCACCGGCAGCAACGGCTCACCAGCGGCGGTGATGACCGATGTGCCGACGCCAGGATTTGTCACCTCCCAGGGAAATCTCTTCGCTTGGGGCGCCCGGACGGGCGGGGCCACGGAGGACATGATCATGGACAACGTCGTCATCACGACTGTCCCAAGCGTGCCGATCACGACGGGCGGTCCGGTCATTTCCGAGTTTCTCGCCGACAATGGCGGAAGCCTGCTCGACGAAAATTGTGATTCCGGCCCGTGGATTGAGATCTACAATGGTCAGGCCACGGCCCAAAACATGGCTGGCTGGTTCCTCACCGATGACGCTGCCGTGCCAAACAAATGGGCCCTGCCCGCCGGTCTGACCATTCAGCCTTACCAGTATCAGATCGTGTGGGCCGACTCCAAGAACAGGACCACGGCGCCGAACTACCACACGAATTTCACCCTCAGCAAGACCGGCGGCTACGTCGGGCTGGTGAATGCGGCCTCGACGGTGGTTTCGTCATACTCCTTTGCCCCGCAGTCCAAGGACATCTCCTATGGAAAGCTTGGCGTCGCTCAGACCACCGGCTTCCTCGCCGTGCCCACACCGGGGGTGAAAAACAGCGGCATCCAGTCTGACGGCCCCCCCATCGCAGAGGAGCCAGTCTTCAGCCGCGTGGGCGGTCTGGTCACCTCCTCCTTTACCCTCACCATGGATCCTCCCGTGACCGCCGGGGCCGTGGCCCGTTACACGACTGACAATACCGCTCCCACCAGTTCTTCGCCCGTCTGGCCAGCCGGCGGAGTTTCCATCAGCGTGTCCTCCACCATCCGCGCCCGGTATTTCCCCGCCGTTGGGCTGGGTGGGCCGGTGGTCAGCCGCTCTTTCACTTTTCTGGATTCCACGCTGACCAACTACAACGGCACCGGCCAGCCCTTCAGCTCAAACCTGCCGATCATCGTCTTTAACAGCTTTGGCACCGATATCGACAACGCCGGCGGCTCGCCTGGTCAGCGCCCCTTCCGCTCCATCTACGCGGTGACTCTGAACACCGAGGCGGTGAATGGAAACAAGGCGGTCATCACCGGCCCCGTCGACATGCAGAACCGCTGCGGCGTCCACGTGCGTGGAGAGACTTCCGCCGGATTCCCCCAGCGGCCCTATGCCTGGGAAATCTGGGACAACGAGGAGCAGGACAAGGCCGTCTCCATCTTTGGCTGGCCGGCCGAGTCTGACTTCGTTC
>JANOAS010000378.1:0-26430 GCA_031411255.1 bacterium | reverse complement strand
CCAAGCCAAGGAAAGCGCGCTTCGCGAAATTTTACTGGGAGTGGCGTGCCTCTGGCCGCCATGCCCCCCCCGCCGAAGGCCACATTTTCCAAGCCAAGGAAAGCGCGCTTCGCGAAATTTTACTGGGAGTGGCGTGCCTCTGGCCGCCATGCCCCACCCGCCGAAGGCCACTTTTCCCAACACCCCAAGAAAGTGCGCTTCGCGAAATACAAGCATGGCGGCCAGAGGCACGCCACTCCCAGTGTGGCTCCGCCTCGCCCGTCCCGCCTCGCCCGTCCCCCTTCGCCCGTCCCGCCTCGCCCGTCCCGATTCCCGCCCTCGCTTCCCCTCCCCTCCCCACCAACCCCGTACCAGCCCCAAGGCTCCCCCAAGAAACCCAGCAGCCACCCCACCCTCCTCCTACGCCAAAGGCCTTTGTTCCCCATAGCCAGCGGTTGGCGAGGCACGAGGCTACCCCTGGTTCCCTCCCCGTGTCACGCTACCCGGAACGGGTTGCCTCATCCCGCGCCAGCACAAGCTTTCGCACAAGCTTCTTGACTTGAGACCAACCAAAACCACCCTTTCCCTCGAACTGCATGCAGCCCAGACGCGCCACCCAACCACCCTGCATTCCAACCAGCCTCTCCGACCTCCACCAGCAGATGGCCGAACGATTTTTAAAGTAAGCGCATCCTCCGCTCAATCCTTCAACTCAAAAGAAAATGCCCGCCAAGAAAAAGCCTTCCACAAAGAAAACCCGGCTCCGCACTCAAAACGAGCACCCGGAAGAACAAGCCCGCACGGTGAAAAAAGTGTTTGTCATCATGCCATTCACCAAAGCCCTCGGCAGGGAAAAGGCTCATCTTGACGCATTTTTCAAAAACAATATTAAAAGAACAATCGAGGCCGACACCAAGCTGAAGTATCAATACGCGGTTTCTCGCTCTGAAAACGGATTCAACATCATCGAGGACATCGTGGAGCAGACCTATGGAGCGGATGTCCTTATTTGCGACCTTTCAGGACTCCATGCAAACCCGAATGTAATGTTTGAGCTGGGGATTCGCTTCTCACTTGGGCACAAGCCAGTGATTCTAATCCGGGAAGCTAACGTCGAAAACGAAAAACTGTTCGATGTTCACGGCCTTCGCACCTTTGAGTACGAAGCAACGCTGTACGGGCCCTTGGAGGAAGAAATCATCAGAAAGCTTGCAAGTTTCGAAGACAATCCTGATTCCTACAAGAGCCCGGTGCTCAAGATTTTGGCTAAAGATCCTCAAGTGATCAGCTCCATCATGCGCAGGCAGACCAAAGGCATGTTAAGGGCGCTTAGCGAGGGTTTACTTGCTTGCCAGTGGCTTCTCAGGAGACGACTTGTGACTCTACTTGCGCAGCCACCTCAAGATGAGGCAACCGGATCCCAAAACTCCGACAAGTTTTTAGCTAAGCCTTGGGATGTCTGCCAGTTTTTAATGAACCCCCCCGAGAATGTACCCCCAATCCTTTATTCGGCTATTGAATTTTCTCCACCTGCGATTCCCGGCATGCTGGGATATTTGACTTTCTACCACTTCTCAGACTCGATACCTCAAGAACTGTCCGATTTGCTGTACCGTAAACTGAACGACCTATATTACAATTTTTGGGCGGGAGCGCACCTGCTGGCCGAACCAACCCGCAAAGCCTATGGAAGATTTGCTTGCGAAATATGGATAGTTTATGACGCAGCAAGAGCCGTCGAAGCCTACCTCGAATCCGACAATGAAGAAGAAAAAGCCAAATGCGCATCCGAGGCAATTGAGCTGTTAAAACCGGCGGGCTAAGCGGGCTCGACAGCCAGACTTCAAATCCAACCCCCAACGAACCTCCGCCTAAAAATTCCCTTGCCCCGCCGCTCCCGATCCAATATTTTCTCCACCAGCGACAAAAAGCCGCTCCCAAAAAAAACCTAACCAAGAACCGACGTTTATGAATGATGACCATCTGAACCGTTTGAACATGGCCCGCAAAGTTCTGGCCGTGCTGGACAAGACAGGGAACAAGGCCGTGTGGAACGGAAAGGCGCCGCTCGTTTTTACGGCGAAAGTGGGGCTGCTGCAGGGGGAGGTGGCAGCGGCGGTGGCGGCGGGAAGCGTGCAGGAGCTGGCGACCACCGGGACGACCAAGGACAAGGCACGGGAGGAGAAAGAGCTGGAGGACGCGGCTCATGTGCTGGGCTCAGCCCTCGTGCTGTGCTGCCGGGACGACGGGGATGAGACAAACGCCGCCCCCTTTGACCTGAGGCTCTCCCAATGGCGTGCCCTGAGGGATGAGCAGTTGCTGGCCAAAGCCACTGCCCTGCACGCCGCCGCCCTCGCCCTCACCGCAGACCCCGCCAAGGCCCCCACCGCCCTGGACTACGGGATCACCCCCGCCGCCGTGACCTCCCTCAAGAAGGAGATCGACGACTACGCCGCCCTCATCGCCGCGCCGGACACCGCCATCGTCAGCAAAAAAGCCGTCACCGCCTCCCTGCGTCCCCTCCTCGCCGCCGTCGACGCCCGCCTCCGCGAACTCGACCTCCTCGTCCCGCAGTTCCGCAGAGTGACCGGCGGAGCCGCCTTCGAGAGCGAGTACCGCGCCGCCCGCCAGATCAACGACCGCGGCCACGGCCCCGGAACCGGCAACGGCAACGGCGGCAGCGGCACCCCGCCCGAAGCCCCCACCGGATTCACCCTCACCCCCGGCGCCGCCGGCAGCAAAGAGATCACCTTCTCCGCCACCCTGCCCGCCACCGCCACCGCCCTCGCCCTTTTCTCCCAGAGCGCGCTCGACCCGGCTCCCGCCCTCGTCAGCACGTTCCCCGATGGCGCCACGCAAAACACCATCACCTTCGACTCCGCCACCAGCGGCGAAGTCTACGCCTTCACCCTCCGCGCCCAAAACCCCGCCGGCCTCAGCCCCGCCTCCGGTCCAGTCGACGGGACGATTCCGTGAGGGTGGGGCCGAAATGAAATCGAAATAATGGCGCAATCCACAGCCAATTACTGATCCATTAGTTCAGAAATACAACTTGCTTTTGCGTTGGGTTCAATTTATTCAACATGAAATCCATCACAAGGGCACAAAGTTTTCGCCTTGCGGAGGTGCACTCAAAGTAGGAACTTTGCTATTCTAAAAAACCAACCACATCGAAAAGCATGGACAAAATAAAGCGAGAAGAAATGAACCAACAAGTTAACAATCATGAGGACATGAATTGTCCCAAGCCGGACTGCAAAAGAATTAGGAAGCACATTTTCTGTAGAGAATCTTTTGGATGGGCTGGCACGCGTTGGTTTTGGAGGTGCACTGGCTGCGGGAACAAAATAATTGTGCTTGAACAATAAACCACCCTTGCCATGCACTACGTTGTCATATTCCTTATTATCTTAGCTTTAATTGTTCATTTCTGGAAGCAGTCGTTGATTATTGCCGTCGTAGTTGGACTCTTGTTTATAGTGATCCGATTCATCTCTTCGTCAATTACCTCAAAGCATCTAGCTAAAATAAAAGCGCAATCAGATGAAGATTTCAAAAAGCGCCGAATCGCAGCAGAGCAGCTACAGGCGCACAAGCGAGAACTCATTAAAAGTGAAATTTTACAAGAGCAAGATAATTTAAATACCAAGCGCAAAGCCACACCACTTTTAGACTGGACCTCAATTGAAGCCTTTCATCCACGGGACACGCTTCACTTTGAGTTCATGAAACATATAGCCACTTTGGCAGCAAAGGCCACACTTACACTCGGCGCTATCCGCGGCACGACGTGGAAGTTGAATTACTATGACTTTAACCGCGAACGAACCTGTGATTTCGGCGAGGCATTCGGGCACAATGAGCTTGCGATACACTTTCAGTATGACCACGAGGGGGACAGGGAAGAAGAATACGACAGATCTTTGCTCATAAAGTATAAGGGATCCGATGTATTAAAGTGCGAAGAGTGGGATCCAGAAGACACGTGGGTTGAAAATTCGGAAATAGTTCGTCTGCAGGGCCCCATAGTAGGGAAAAAGTATACAATTGAGATGTTCAGGCCGGGAGAATGGATTAATGAACTGCTTTCTTTTGAGGCAGAAATAAACGCATTAGAAACGGTAGAAAACAGACGCCAACGGGCATCTATTGATGCCGATCACAAAAGCAAGTTCGGGAAAATTTAAACCGGAGAGATTACTCGACACCGTTTCACCAAAATACAGGCTTTAGCCGATTCGCCGCACCATGCCTCGTTGCACCCTGCAACACGCAAGGCTGTCATCGGCACGCTCAGGCCCCCGCCCAACACGCCCAGCCCGCCATCCGACGCCCCCTTGCCCGCAGCCGCATCCCCGGCTAGCGGTGGGGCATGATTCACCGCACACTCGCCCCTCTCGTGTTTCTGCTGGCTGCCACCGGTGCTGCTCCGGCGGCGCAGGCGGACTGGTTCCCGTTCGCCATTTCCGTTCTCTCGGAGACGGTGCCGGCCTTTGACCTTTCCGGGTTGAATGAAAAGCCTGCCGGGGTCTCGGGCCGGCTGGTGGTGAAGGGGGAGCACTTTGTCGATGGGAAAGGCCGCCCGGTGCGGCTCTTCGGCACGAACCTCACGGCGGAGGCGAATTTCCCCGATGAAGCCGACGCCCCGCGCATCGCCCGCCGGCTGGCGCAGCTGGGGGTAAACGTGGTCCGGATGCATTTTCTCGACAACCAGTGGCACGCGGCGGATCCCACCTCCTCGCTCCTGCCCGCCTCGAACAACCCGGCGAAGGACGGCCTGAACGCCCCGGCCCTCGCGCGGCTGGACCGGTTCATCGCCGCGCTGCGGGCGGAGGGGATTTTCATCAATCTGAACCTCCACGTCGGCCGCACCTACCCCGGTGCGGAAAAGGACCTGCCCGGCATGAGCAAGGGCGTCGATAATTTCATGCCCGCGATGATCGACGAGCTGAAGACCTACGCGAAGCTCCTGCTCACCCACAAAAACCCCCACACCAGCCTCACCTACCGCGACGACCCCGCCGTGGCCATCCTGGAGATCACGAACGAGGATTCCCTGCTGCTGAACCCATGGTGGATCACCAGGGCACCGGAGCCCGTGCGCGAGGTGCTGCGCGGCCGCTACCTGGCCTGGCTGAAAGGAAGGTACGCCGACGACAAGGCGCTGGCCGCCGCGTGGGGCGTGGACGAGGGCACGACCGGCCCCGAGCTGCTGGCAGCGGTGCCGCTTAAAAAGTGGATCGTCGAGCGCCACCAGGGTTCCGAGCACACGACCGCGCCGCTGGAGGAGGACGGCATCCGCTGGACCGCCACGAAACCCGGAGCCGTCGGCTGGGCTGTGCAGATCAACACCGGCAAGCTCACCCTGGAGGCCGGGAAAAAATACGCGGTCAGCTTTGAGGCGCGCTCCCCCAGCGGCACGGCGCTCCATCTTTCCGCCTCGGAGAATGGCGGCGACTACGGAAACCTCGGCCTGGGCGAAAGCGTCACGCCCGGGGCGGAGTGGAAAGCGTTCACCTTCACCTTCTCCCCGGGCCGCGTCATCCCGGAGGGCAGCCGGCTCAGCCTCTCGCTGAACAACCACACCGGCACCGTGGACCTGCGCCGCATGAGCCTGCACCAGGTCTCCTCCGGATTTCTCAAACCCGGCCAGACCCTGGCCACAGGCACCGTGCCCCTGCCGGACTCCGGCGCCTCCCTGGCCGTGCGGGGTGACTTCCTCGCCTTCCTCGCCCAGGTGGAGATCGACTTCGCCCTCGGCATGAAAAAGTACCTCAAGGACGACCTCGGCTGCCCGCAGATGATCTCCCACAGCCACGTCCTCTTCGGCGGCGTGATGGGGGCGAGGCGGGAGTCACTCGTGAGCGACTTCGTCGACACGCACGGCTACTGGCAGCACCCGGGCTGGGACGACGGCTACAACTGGACAAAGGACCACTGGCACATCGGGAACACCAGCCAGATCAAGGCAGCCGACGGCGGCACCCTGGCCGAGCTGGCCATGCAGCGCCCGGCGGGCAAACCTTATTCCGTGAGCGAGTATGACATCCCCGCACCCAGTGATTTCACTGCGGAAATGTGGCCCATGTTTTCCGCCATGGCCGGGCACCAGGACTGGAGCGCCCTGTACCACTACACCTTCGCCCACGGCCGGGCCGACTACCTGGCGGACAAAATGGGGAACCACTTCAACGCCACCGGCCACCCGGCAAAGCTGGGCCTCATGCCCTTCGCCGCGGCAGTTTTCCGCCTCGGCCTCGTGCCCGCAGGCACCTCCACCGTCACCCTGTCCGCCGGGGAGGCGCCGCTGCTCGACCTGACGACCAAAATGAACGGCGCCCTCTGGGGATCCTGGCGCGACCTGTGGAAAACCCAGGACCCGGCGACCGGCCTGCTCGCCCTGCAGCACCGCACCAGCCTTGCCTTCCTAGGCGGCGGCACCGGCGTGAGCCTCCAGCGCAGCGGTAGCGGCAGCCCGCCGTGGCAATGGGATGTGAAGCGCGGCACCTTCCTCCTCACCGCCCCGGCCGCCCGTGTCTGGTGCGGGGAAATCGGAGGCCAGACCCTCGCCGCCGGAGACGCCACCTGCCGCACCGCCGCCCTCCCCGCCCCGGCCCCGCAGGGCACAGTGGCCCTCGTGGCGCTGGATGGCAAGCCGCTCGCCGAATCCAAACGCGCCCTGCTCACCGCCCTCCGCCGCGCGGAAAATGAGGGCGTCGCCTGGAATGCCGCCCGCAACAGCGTGGATGCCAACTGGGGTCACTCCCCGGCCGGCGTGGTCGGCCTCACCGCCACCCTCACCCTGAATGAATTTGGCTGGAAGGTCACGCCCCTCTCCCCCGACGGCCAGCCTAAGGGCCCGCCTCGCGCCACAGGCGGGCGCCTTTCCACGTCGCCATTACGGTCCACGAGCACCGTCGAAATCTCCCCCGCAGACGCCACCATCTGGTATTTGCTGGAGCGCTGAGCCCAGGAAAAATCGAAGACTTACGCATGAAAATCAAGGAACTGGCTCAGGAGCGGTCTACGCCAAAGGCGTTGTTAACCATAGCTTGGGGATTGATGGGCAAATTGGAGGCCACCCCAGGCTTCAATGCACCCAGTCCGGAGTCCTGAAAGGACGGGACCCCAAAGCCCGGGGCGGAGTGAGGCACGAACGAAGCCCCGGGTTCCCCCACCGAATTCCGGAGCCCTGAAAGGGCGAAACATTCGCCGTTCGAGCCGCAGGCAACCGCCGTGTGACAAGGACGGATTGTCTCGCCCTTTCAGGGCTCCGTGTGCTTGCTGGTTACCTGGGGTTGCGCCTCGTGCCTCGGCTTACCCCAAGCTGTGGAGTCTCGTCCCTTCAGGACTTCACAGAGTTGCGCCGACGGCCGACCGCACGGCCCAAATCCCCATTCATACCTTGGGGTTGCCGAGGCACGAGGCTACCCCAGGACCCTCCCGCCAGGCAAAGCTACCCGGAACGGGTTGTATCATCCCCGGACTGTCCGAGCTGGACTCGCGTCGCACTCCTTGAACAGCGAAATGATAGAACCCGTTCCGGGTACCCGCCCGATTGCGCCTTCCTGGGGTAGGCCTCCGTTCCGTCGGCCAACCCCAGGCTATGGCTGACAACGCCTTTGGCGTAGGGTGCGATGTCATGGGTGTCTGCGGGGACGCTAATGGTTTTCATGCGCAAGCCCGCGGGAAAATCGAGGGGGACGGAAATCCCGTTCTACGCTACGCTTGCGGCATGCGTCCCCTCGCCCTCCTGCTTCTCACCTGCGCTCTCGCCATGGCAGCCCCGCCCGTGGCGGAGCCGGACAGCTTTTCCACAAACGAGGACACTGCCCTGGCCAGGACGGCGGCGGGCGGACTGCTCGCCAACGACACCCCCGGCACCGCCCTCAGCCCCGCCTGCGGTGTGGTCGCCGCGCCGCTGCACGGCGTGCTCGTCCTCCAGCCGGACGGCTCCTTTTCCTTCGCCCCGGCGCTGAACTACTCCGGCACCGACTCCTTCACCTACAAAATCTACGGCGACCGCCCCTCCACCACCTTCACCATCGATGAGGCCGCCTCCACGCTCAAGGTGAGCGCCACCCTGCGCATCACCTTCCAGGGCATCCCCAGCATTTCCAGTGATTCCTCCACCTCCCACGTGAAGGGCACCGTCGTCGCCGGCGTGGCCCCGGATGCGGCCCCGTTCAGCATCGTGCAGGTCACGGATCTCGACTCCATTTTGACCGACGCCGTCAGCCTGAAGCTCGGCGTCGGCTGCATCCCCATCCTGAACACCTGCCTCGGAGCCGTGCAGTTCGACAGCGCGGCCAACGCCATTTCCCTCAGCATGGAAAACCCGTCCGACACCGCCGCCGTGCGGAGCAATGGAGGCTTCGACACCGCAGGTGCCACCTTCAGCGTGGCGGGCGACGGCACCATCAAGGGAACGGAGCAGCTCGAGCCCTACTTTCCCCCGACCGCCCTGCCGCTGAACCTCCCGGCCATTCCCATGCCGTTCAATGGCAGGCTCACCAGCAGCGGCGGCCAGGCCCGGCTGGAAATGCAGATCAACTTCTCCTCAAAGATCGCGCTCGATGCCACGACCAGCCTCACCTTTGGTCTGAGCGGCGTCATCAAGGCCACCGCCCCGCTGCCCCTGCCCGCCGTGGAGGAGTCTCCCGCCGCCACCGTCTCGCTCACGATTGATCCGGTGAACGACGCCCCGCTCGGCGCACCCGACAGCTACCTCGTGCGCTCCGGCACCTCCCTTTCCGTCTCCGCCACAGGCGCCCAGACCACGCAGAACCTCATCACCGCCGGCTCCACGTGGAAATACAAGCACGACGGCACGGACCTCGGCACCGCCTGGAGGGCGTGGGCCTATAATGACACCGCATGGGCCTCAGGCCCGGCGGAGCTGGGCTACGGCGATGTCGTCACCTTCGTGGAGAACCGCCCCGAGGCCACCAACATCAAGGGCTCCGCCGCACGCTGGACCGCCTACTTCAGAAAAGAATTCACCGTCACCGACGTCAATGCCACACGCAGCCTCAGCCTCGACCTCCTCCGCGATGACGGGGCCGCCGTTTACCTGAACGGCATCGAGGTCGCCCGGCAAAACCTCGCCCCCGCCGCCAGCTACACCACACCCGCCACCAGCCGCATTCCGAATGCGGACGAGACCCGCTTTTTCCCCGAGTCCCTGCCCCCGGCCCTACTCCTGGAGGGGAAAAACGTCATCGCCGTGGAGGTCCACCAGTTCTCCCTCACGAACCTCATCTCCCTCGCCCAGATCGACTACGCCGACCTCAGCTTTGATCTGAAACTCCGCCGCGACTCCGGCCTCACCGGCGTCCTGGCCAATGACACGGACGTGGACAACCCCGCCGCAGCCCTCACCGTCAGCCTGCACACGCCGCCGGAGCATGGCACGGTGGAGTTGGATCCCAACGGCGCGTTTCGCTACACGCCCGCGCCGGGCTTCGTCGGCACGGACCACTTCGTCTACCAGCTCGCCGACGGTGGCACGCAGGATGCCGAACTCCGCCTTGTCGCCGCAGGCGCCTCGTGGAAGTACCTCGACAACGGCTCCGACCAGGGCACCGCCTGGCGCGCCCCCGCCTTTGCCGACGGCTCCTGGAGCACCGGCACGGCGGAGATCGGCTACGGCGATGACAACACCCTCGATGACCGACCGGAGGCTACCAAGCTCAGCTACTTCCTCACCACCCCGCCCACCACCACCTACTTCCGGAAAAAATTCACCCTGCCCGTGCCCCGCGCCATGCTGAAAAGCCTGAAGCTCCGCCTGCTTCGCGACGACGGCGCCGCCGTCTACCTGAACGGCGTCGAAATCGCCCGGGACAACCTGCCCGCCGCAGCCGGCTTTGAGGACGGGGCCACCCTGCCCGTCGAGGGCGAGGCCGAGGGCCAGTTCGTCGAGTTCACCGTGCCGGCCACCGGCCTGGCCGCCCTCGTCGAGGGGGAGAATGTCCTCGCCGTCGAGCTGCACCAGAATCTCTTCGTCAGCAATGACGCCAGCTTTGACTGCGAACTCATCGCCGCCGCCACTCCGGGCGGCCGCGTCACTCTGAACGTGGCAGCAGATGACTTCGACGGCGACCTCGTCTCGGATGCCTGGGAGCGCCAGCACGGCTTCGATTTCTCCGTCCCGGATGGCACCGCCGACCCGGACGGCGACGGCCGGAGCAACCGCATGGAATTCCTCGCCGCCACAGATCCCCGCGACCGCGCCAGCCACCTGCGCATCGACTCCATCGCGAAATCCGGCGACCGGCTCAGCCTCCATTTCCCCACTTCAGCCCAGCGCCGGTATGTCATCCAGGAGTCTCCGGACCTCGTCTACTGGCACGACAGCGCCATCCCCGCCCTTCAGGGCACTGGCGAAATCATCGAGGCCCTCGTGACGCCGGACACCGCCACTCAGCTCTTCTACCGGGCCGCAGTGGACTACCAGTTTCCGTAACGAACCTCCGCCACGCTACCCGAGCGCCCGGCGTGGATTTTCCGCGATCAGTTTTGAAATGGTGGCCGCATCCAGCCCCAGTTCACGGCTCAGATTTTCAATCGTGCGCTGCACCGTGACCGTGGACCCGACCAGGTGCGCCCGGCCCGGCCCCCAGGCGATGAGATCCTCGCCAATCTCAATCTCCCGCTGCCCCAGCGTGAACCGCCCCGGCCCCAGCCCGGCTGCGGAGATGGCGTCCGTCACCACGATGGCCCGCTCCGGTCCCGCCAGGCGCAGGTAGTTTCCCAGCGCAAAAAACGGAATGTGCGCCCCGTCCGCGATGAAGCAGCACCACAGCCGGTCCGCCAGGCTGAGCGCGCGCTGGATGATGTTGTCATGGCGGTTCAGATTCATCGGGCAGCCATTGCCCACGTGGGTGAAAAGCGAGAGCCCCGCGTCGCAGGCCGCGCGCAGTTCATCCAGCGCCGGGTCACAGTGCCCGGCGGAAACCGCCACCCCCTGCCCGGCCAAAAACCGCGTCGTCGCCAGCCCGGGATCCCGCTCCGGCGCCAGCGTCACCAGCCGCACCCGCCCCTGCCCCGCCGCCAGCAGCCGCGCCATCAGCTCCGGGTCCGCCGGCCGCGCGTGCTCCACCGGATGCGCCCCGATGTACCCCGGCGTCTCATTTAAGAACGGCCCCTCCAGGTGAAAGCCCGCGATCATTTCCCGCGCCAGCGCATCCGCCTCCATCCCCGCCACCAGTGCACCCAGCCGCGCCGCCATCTCCTCAGGGGCCGCCGTGATGATCGTCGCCAGTATCTGCCCCGCACCGCTCCCCCGCAGCGCCACGCACGCCTCGTGCAGCCGCTCCGGAGTCAGCCCCGGAGCATTGAAATCAACCCCGGCAAAACCGTTGACCTGGAGATCCAGTGGAAGCGTCGTCATCATGACCCCAGCCTCGCACTGCCCTCCCCATTGAGCAACCTACGCCACTCGCGAGCCGGAAAAAGCAAACCGCGAATGAACGCGAAGAAACGCGAATAGAGGAAGTGACGGGGCTGAAACTCGCCCACCTCACCAGCGCCACCGCCGTCAGCACGATCCTCCCCGCCCATTTCTTCTCCTTGATTCGCGTTTCTTCGCGTTTCTTCGCGTCCATTCGCGGTTGACCCGCGCCCCCAGCCCCAGCCCGCGTGGTTTTCCGCTCATTTCGTTGCGCCGCGTGGCGGCCCGCGCTCAAGTGCCCGACTCCCGTCAACCCGCCCACACCTCAGCCTCCCCCCCTTTTTTACCTGATGCGCAAAGTGCGCCAACTCACCGAGTCCCTCTGGCGCCGCTGGTTCATCCCCGGTGCCGCAGAGACCCCCGCCGCCGAGGCCGCCCGCCAGGCGGAGGAGGCAGCCCGGCGCGCCGCAGCCCTGCACACCGCCCTGAAGGAACGGGATGCCCGCGACCGCGAAGCTCGCCGCCGTCACGTGGCGAGGAAAAAAGAAATCGCCCAGCTCAAGGCCGGCTTGAAATCCGCCAAAAACGAAGCGGTCGCAGCCGGCATTGCCGCAGACGAGGCGCGAATTGAGGCCGCCTATTTCCGCGAACTCGCCGCCGGCCGCCTCTCCACGCCGCAGAGCGAGGCTCCCGCTTCTCTTGATTCCACCCACCGCCGGGACGGCTGGCTGCACCGGCGCTTCCGCCACCTGGCGTGGCGGCGGGAGATGCGCCTCGGCGTCCTCTTCCAGCACGAGCCCCGCGTGCTGAAGCCATCACCCCTCCCACGCCCCGCCCTGCCGGATGACCAGCTGCCCGTCATTTCCATCGTCACCCCCAGCTACCAGCAGGCCGCCTTCGTCGAGCGCACCCTCCTCAGCGTACTCGACCAGCAGTACCCGAAGCTCGACTACATCGTCATGGACGGCGGCTCCACCGATGAAAGCCCGGCCCTCATCGCGAAACACGCGGCCCGCTTTTCCCACTGGCAGAGCGAGCGCGACGGCGGCCACACCCAGGCCCTCGCCGCCGGATTCGCCCGCGCCCGGGGCGACGTCCTCGCCTGGCTGAATTCCGACGACACCCTCCTCCCCGGCGTGCTCCGCTTCGTCGGCGAATTTTTCGCCCGCCACCCGGACGTCGACGTCCTCTACGGCCACCGCGTCCTCATCGACGAGCGCGACGCCACCATCGGCCGCTGGGTCCTGCCCCCGCACGATGCCGACTTCAACCTCTGGACCGATTTCCTCCCGCAAGAGACCATGTTCTGGCGGCGCTCCGCCTTTGACCGTGCCGGCGGCATGGACCCGTACTTCCGCTTCGCCATGGACTGGGACCTCATCCTCCGCCTCCAGAAAACCGGAGCCCGCTTCCGACGCGTCCCCTACTTTCTCGGCTGCTTCCGCATCCACGAGGCGCAGAAATCCATCACCCAGGCCAATACCGTCGCCCTGGAGGAAAACGCCCGCCTCCGCCACCGCGAACTCGGCCCCCGCTTCACCCCCGCCCGCCTCGAACGCCGCGTCGTCTCCTTCCAGCTCCGCGCCGCGTTTTATGACTTCCTGCTCCGCCTCGGCCTGCGCCTCTAGCCGCACCCCAGACGCGAGCCCCCGAAAAGTGGTGCGCGTTTTGCCTCCGACTACCCCGCACTCGAGCCCCGAGCATAGGGCCCCAAGTGCGGGGGACGCCAGCCCCGTGAACGCTGGCTTGGCGAAGGCCGGCTTGGAACGCGCAGAAGGTTGAACGCCAGCTCAGTGAAACGCAACGGCTGGAGGACCAGCCCGCCCTACCTCACGCGTGACGGACGCGACAGAAAAGGCAGGGCCCCTCGGCCCTCCAAACGCGCCCCTCACCCTCACCCGCGCCGAGCCCCTCACCCCAGCCCGCTCGAGCTTTCCAGCACCGCCGCCGTCTGCTTCGCACGAAAGGCTTCCAGCTTTTTCATCAGCGCCTCGTCCGCCGTTGCCAGCAGGGACACGGCAAAGAGCGCCGCATTCACCGCCCCGGCCCGGCCGATGGCGAACGTGGCCGTTGGCACCCCGGCGGGCATTTGCACGATGCTCAGGAGCGAGTCCAGCCCGTTGAGCGCCTTTGACTGCACCGGCACCCCCAGCACGGGCAACGGCGTCATGGAGGCCGTCATGCCCGGCAGGTGCGCCGCGCCACCGGCCCCGGCGATCACGCACTTGAGCCCGCGCCCCAGCGCCGTCTTCGCATACTCGCACAGCAGGTCCGGCGTGCGGTGCGCGCTCACCACCCGCTTCTCGTACGCGACGCCAAATTCCTCCAGCGTCGCCGCCGCGTGCTGCATCGTCTCCCAGTCGGAGACGCTGCCCATGATGATTCCGACCAGCGGCTGGCTCATTCGTGTCAGTTTTCCCGTGGGTGGTTTCTACGCGCCGAAGTGCTCCGCGATGTAGCGCTCCGCATCGATCGCCGCCCGGCACCCGTCCCCGGCCGCCGTGATCGCCTGCCGGTACACGTGGTCGGCCACATCCCCGGCGGTGAAAAGTCCCGTCACACTTGTCTGCGTCCCCTTTTTCTGGATCAGGTAGCCGTTCTCATCCGTCTCTGCGAACCCGCCCAGAAAGCCCGTATTCGGCACGTGCCCGATGGCCACGAACACGCACTTCACGTCCAGCTTCGTCTTCTCACCAGTCTGCAGGTTCGTCACCGTGATGGCCGTCGTGTCCCCCTTTTCGTCCGGGATGATCTCCGTCACCCCGCTGTTCCACACCGGCTTGATCGCCGGATTCGCCAGCGCCCGGTCCGCCATGATCTTCGACGCCCGCAGCGTGTCCCGCCGGTGGATCAGGTAGACGGTCGGGCACAGCCGGCTCAGGTAGCTCGCCTCCTCGCACGCAGAGTCGCCCCCGCCCACCACCGCCACCGCTTCACCGCGGTAAAATCCGCCGTCACACGTCGCGCACGTCGTCAGGCCGTGGTTTTTCATCGCCTCCTCGTTCGGCAGGCCCAGCCACTTCGGCCCGGAGCCCGTCGCCACTATCACCGTCCGGCTCTCGTACTTCTTCCCGCCGCAGTCCACCAGGAACGTCCCGTCCGCCTGCTTTTCCACCTTCTCCACCACCTCATACATCACCCGCGCGCCGAACCTCTCCGCCTGCTTCTGCAGGTTCATCATCAGCTCGAACCCCTGGATCCCCTCGGGAAATCCAGGAAAGTTCTCCACTTCAGTCGTCGTCGTCAGCAGACCGCCGGGCATCGTCCCCGCCAGAACCAGCGGATTCAGATTTGCCCTGCCTGAGTAAATGGCCGCCGTGTAGCCCGCGCAGCCCGTCCCGATGATGATCACATTCTCCATCCGGTGAAAAAAGAGCGGAATCCCCCCATGGCAAGGACGGATTCCACCCACTTCGTGCCGGTTTCGTCATCCCCGAGGCCGGGGCCCGTCACTTCACCGGGCGCGGCTTCGGCCCCTGGCCGTCCACCCCGCCGGCGGGAAATCCGTCCGCAAATTCATCCGTGTCACCGAGCTGCCTCTTCAGCCGCTCGATCTCCGCCTTCAGCTCCGCCACCTTTCCGGCCTGCTCCGGATCGTTGTAGACGTTCTTCAGCTCCGCCGGATCCTTCACCAGGTCGTACATTTCCCACTGGTCCTTCTTCCAGAAATAAATCAGCTTGTGCGTCTCCGTCCGCACCCCCAGGTGCGCGCGCGTGTTGTGGTCGCCCGGGTCGTGATAGTAGCGGTAGTAAAAGGACTTCCTCCAGTCCCCGGGGTGCTGCCCCTTCAGCACCGGCACCAGGCTTTTCCCCTGCATGTCCGCCGGCACCGGCAGCCCCGCCGCCTCCAGAAACGTCTCCGCAAAGTCCACATTCAGCGCCAACTCCTGGCACGTCGATCCCGCAGGCGTCACCCCCGGCCAGCGCACCAGCAGCGGGATGCGCAGACTCTCCTCATACATGAACCTCTTGTCGAACAACCCGTGATCCCCCAGGAAAAACCCGTTGTCCGCCGTGTACATCACGATCGTGTTCCCCTCCAGCCCGCTCTCCTTCAGGTAGTCCAGCAGCTTCCCGATCCCGTCGTCCATCGACTGGATGCACGCCAGGTAGTCCTGCATGTAGCGCTGGTACTTCCACTTCGCCAGCTCGTGCCCCGTCAGCTTCTTCATTTCCCCGCCCACCATCGTCTCCACCTCCATGGGCGTCGTCCCCAGCCACTTGTTCAGCTCCGGCCCCTTCAGGCCCTGCGGCGGCGTCAGCTTCAGGTCCCGGCGCGTCAGGTCGTCCGCCACCCGCTGCCGGTTCTCCCGCAGCGCATCTGTCCGCCCCCCCGTGTAGTCGTCCCACAGCGTCGCCGGCTCTGGGATCACCTTGCTGGCAAAGATTTTCTTGTACTTCTCCGCCGGCTCCCACGGCCGGTGCGGCGCCTTGTGGTGGCAGCAGAGGAAAAACGGCTTCTCCTTCGGCCGGTTCTTCAGGAAATCAATCGCCAGGTCCGTGATCACGTCCGTCACATACCCCTGGTGCTTCTTGCTCCCCTCCGCCGTGTACAGCATCGGGTCAAAGTACGCCCCCTGCCCCGGCAGGATCTCCCACTTGTCGAACCCCGTCGGGTCACTCCCCAGGTGCCACTTCCCATACATCCCCGTGAAATACCCCGCCTGTTGCAGGAACCTCGACACCACCGGCTGCGCCCCGTCGAACCGGTTGAACACCGGCACCCCGTTCTTGTGCGAATACTTCCCCGTCAGCAGCGTCGCCCGGCTCGGCGTGCAGATCGAGTTCGTCACATACGCCCGGTCAAACCTCATCCCCTCCTTCGCCAGACGGTCCAGGTTCGGCGTCTCATTCACCTTGCTCCCGTACGCGCTGATCGCGTGCGCCGCATGGTCGTCCGACATGATGTAAATGATGTTCGGCCGTCCGGCAGGAGCGTCCGCCGCCTTCGCCGTCACCAGCCCGGCCGCCACCGCCATCAGGGAAAAAAGGAGTCTGCGTTTCATGACCGCCACCCTTTCCCGCCCCGCCGCCCGCGTCAACCCCCATCCCGACACTCCCATCCCAGCCCGGGGCACACCAAAAAAACGCACAACCCTTCCCGCCGCCTGGAGGCCCGCTCCGAAATCCCGGAAAGCCATGGATCGGCGTCAGCTTGAGGACTTGGCCAGGGCCTCAGCCCTCCGCCGCTTCTGGAGCAGCAGGAATATCCCCGATGCTGCGAGTCCTGCGGAGGACGGCTCCGGCACCACAAGGTCAATCTCGTCCAGCGCCACGGAAAAGACGCCAGTCGTGGGATAGAACCCGAAAACGAGAGCCCGGTCCAAATTTACTGGAAATCGCTGCGTCAAGTTGTCGATGGGAATGACCAGATCTCCGGTTGTTGATAGTGTCACAGGCAGAACTGCACCAGGACCCACGCCCTGAAAGGCCACCACGTACGCCTCCCCAACCAGGGCGCTTACCTTCAACACAAAGGCTTCCGTCGCCAGAAGGCTGGTCACCCCTCCCGGGGGGCGTGAGTAGCTCAGATGAAAATATGCCCCCGTAGGAACAAGCGAGCGCGTAGCGTAGGTGAACACACCGCTGCCCGCTGGCAGCCCAGCAGACCAGCGGTCGACCCCATAGCCGAAAGCATTCCTATAGCTGGCTGCGGGCGAAATTATGTTGTCAGTTTGCGTGTCGGCACCTGTATTCGAAAGCTGAAAACTTCCTTCAGAAAAGGTGTCGAGAACCAGCGTTGCGGCTCGGGCGGGGAGGGCGAGCAAGCACGCGACCAAAACACAGGAGAAGCATAGGGGGGATTTCATCGGAAGGCGGGGGGAAAGGTGGAGCGGCGTCAGCTGGTAGCCGCAGCTAGGGCCTCCGCCGCTTCCGGAGCAGCAGGAATACCCCCGCTACTGCGAGTCCAGCGGTGGCCGGCTCCGGCACCACGAGGTCAATCTCGTCGAGCGTTATGGAAAAATTGGCAGTTGTGGGGTAAAACCGGAAATACAGGGGATTGTCGGGATTGACCTGAAAATGTTGCGTCATGTTGGCGATCGGAATGTGCAGATCGCCCGCTGCGGAGAGCGTCACGGGCAGCGCGGTACCGGGATTCCCAGATTGATAAACAAAGACGTCGGCCTCCCCGATCAAGGCGCTAACTTTCAAAACAAAAGAATTGGTGTCAAGAAGGCTGGTCAGGCCACCAAATCTTCCGTAGCGAAGCTGTAAAAATGACAGCGAAGGGACGGGCGAGCGAGAGGTGTAAGTAAGTGCGCCACTCCCCGCCGGCAAACTGGCCGACCACCGGTTGACATCATACCCGAAGACCTCTCTGAAACTGGCAGCGGGTGATATCACACTGTCGCCTTGGATGTTAGCACCAGTGTTGGAAAGCAGGAAATTTCCCTCGGAAAAAGTGTCCAACACGACGGTGGCTGCGGGCGCAGAGTGGGTGAGCAGTCCGCCCGTGAAGGCAAGGACGAGAGAAATCGCGCGGTGTTTCATAGGAATGCAGGGGTTTAGAGATGGGGAACAACGGACCGGAGGCTGCCAGCCCGGAGAAAAATGGCGCTGGTCAAACTGCCTACTAAATTCTTATCGGCAATGGAGAGCCGCACATGATGAGTACTGCCAGGGGCAACGAGCGCACGAACCTTGAGCGGGGCGATCAGGCCATTGAAGGCGACGCTGTGCACCGGATCTGTGATGGTGACATCCTGCGGGACGGAGAGGTAGAGATGCTCATTGATGGCGGGATACGGACCATCCCCATCCCCCTCGACATACGGGTGAACGGTGTTGGCCGAGGGGGTGCCGGAACAGTCGGGCAGCAACGACACCAGCACTCCGTCCACCGTCAGTACGAAACCATTTTGAAGCGACTGGATTCCATCGGTGTATTCATCGGAGGCAAACTGGGTGTCCAGCTCCAGCTGGCCGTTCAGGCAGACTACATCGAACTCCAGCACGGCGGCATCATGCGTAAAGGAGGCCGTCACGCGGTCCCCGACGGCGGTGTCGCCGGGCGAGTGCCAGTCGTAGCGCATGTACTCTCCGGGCCCGGAATTCCACAGGCTGGCCAGCCCGGTGGTGAGGACGAGGCCGCTGTTCATAGCGAGGCCTGAAGCCAGACCGCCCGTGAACTGCCGGGAGGACCCCCACGGGCCGGTGAAGACCGGATTCGTCAGCGTCACACTGGCAGGGTCCGCCAGGGCCGGTGCCAAGGTGGCAGGATTGGTGCCGGGACCAGCTGCGCTCGTGATGTTCACCCTGACATACTTGAAGTAGCTAAGGTGGGTGTCATCTTCGGCCTGGAGCCTGAAGAGGTGCGGGCCGGGCGGGTAGTAGTTCACGTTGGTCGGGCTGGCACTGGTGGGCAGCGTCACGGAGGACGGCACAGTGCCTACACTTGGGATGTTGACGCTGGCTTTGGGGCCAATGTAAGAATCAGCGGTGTAGACCCAGACCGTCCTCACCATGTTTGGGCCGTCCGGATCACTCACCGTAAAGGGAATGTTCACACTCTGGCCCTGGATGACGGACAGTTCTCCCGATGGAACCGTACTAATGACGGGGCGGCTGTTTCCCGTCGTCTTGTATACCACGAAGGGCGCGGAGGCTGGGCCGGCCTGTCCCCGGGCATCATAGGCCACGGCGGTAAACTCATGTCTGCCTGCGGGGCTCCCCTTGAGCAGAGGATACTCGAATCCCCCATCCATGATGTCCCCAAAGGGTGCCCCCACGTCCACACCCATGGAAACACCGTTGTCAAAAAACTCCACCCTCCGCACGGGAGCGCCGAAACTGGTGGTGGTGTTGAAGCGCTCCATCTGGTCGGGGTCTAGCGGATTCGACAGGAGCCCCGTGATGGTGACGGTAGGCAGAACGTTGGGAATGACGAAAAGTCGGCGCTGCTCGGCGGCGAGAATGGTGCCGTCATCAGTGACGGCCTCCGCCTTCACCTCGTAGGTGCCTTGGGCGGTCGGCAGCCAGACGGTGCTGCCAGCAGCGTATTTGACCCCCCGCCGGACTTCAAAGCCCTGCACACACCCAATGAGAGCCCACGCAGCCGGAGGGCCGGAAGCAGCGTAGGGTCGCTGAAAGATGCGAATTTTATCCAGGGTGGGGGGCAGCCCGTCGACAGTGAAGGCGAAGCACACGCCGTCGATCAGGCACAACTGCTGATCCGGAGACGGGAGGGTCATGAAGAGGTCGCGAACCCTGTAGAAGAATTCATCAGCCGTATTGCTGACCCCATACGAGACCGGGCCACCGGTGCCCTTTACGTTGAGCCCGCAGTCGAGCCAGTTGGTCAGGTCGGGGCTGGCCTCCATGCGGTAGCAGTGGCGCAGGCACGTGGGCCACGTCAGCTGCAACCCTCCGCCGGGCAGCGGGGTGATCTGGGCGTCGAGTATCTGTCCGGCATGGATTGGGGAGGGGGCCATGAGCGTGACTCCCAGCAGCAGCAGGAGTACTTGGTTAACGAACCGGCGCAGGAGGCTCTTTGGTCTTTTTTCAAGAAACGTGATCATTTGTCGGGAACTGGGGGATTACTGGTCGGCGGGCTGGCGGGTGGCTGGTGTCGCGGAAGCGTCGGGAGTCGGCGGGCCGGACGGGCCGGCGGCAGGCTGCTCAATGGGCCAGATGCGGATGACCACATCCCCGGCAGGCTTCGCGAGGGCCTTTTTTCGGGCTTCCTCCGCTGCATCGATCGCCCGGCTGGCGGTCCAAAACGCAGAAATCTGGGCACCCCTGCTTCTGTACAACTCATGAAGGGTGAGGATCGGCTCCAGGGCTTTGGCATCCGCCGCCCCGCCCTTTACGAGGCGGAACCCGTTTGAGCCGGGCGGAAAATCCATCACTGCGGGCACGGGGCGCTGCAGGTCGCTCGCACTCGCGGGACGGACCAGCGGGAGAATCTGCCAGGCAGTGCCGTTGATTTCAAAACCGCAGGTCAGCCCCAGCGGGGTGAAATCATTAAGGCTCCATGCCTCAAAGGAATCATTCAAGCCGCCGGCCCCCGGTGCATTCCACTGCAGCAGAGTGGTTCCATTGGGATACGTGGTGGCGTTGACGACCAGGAAACGACGTTCCACTACCGCCGCAGGCCGCCGGATCGCAGCCGGACTCCTGATGGCGTCAGGCTTCTGGACAGCGGGGAAAGCCGCCTGGGCAGGGGGAGCCGTCAGCTGCTCCATGATTATTTTTCTCCCGCTCCGGTCCGGATGGTCGGCAGTGACCCGTGCCTCCACCTCGGGAGGAGGGCTGGCCGGGCTTTGGCCCCGGGCAGCGAGCGGGAGCAGGCTCAGGACCGGCGTGGCGGCCCAGACGAGAATAGGTGCAGGTGGTTTCATACGGGGTATTTTGGTTGATTCGGAAACGCGGGAATAATGACGAGGGTGGGCGAAGTATGGGAAGCTTGTCGGCAGTCAAAAAAACAAAGGGCGCGGACTTGTCCACGCTCTGCCTACAGGCACCGCGAAGCGCCTAGCCATCGAAACGCAGCCAAGCCGCGCCGAGTGGCGCGACAGGCTTTTGAATCGATGGATTGGGCAGGGGAAATTCGCGGTTTCGTAGGCAGCCCAGAAGCCCCTTGCAGTCGCAAAGGGTGATGTAAGAGAGGAGAAGTCGGGTTACATAAAGATAAAACTAACGCAGGCACTGGAATCGTGCCGTAGTTTGTGCAAAATGGCCAGAAAAATCTTCAAGCTGGCATTAATTTTTCGTTAGGAACGCGCCAGCGGAGCGTTGACTGCGCGCACGGTGGGCAGGAAAACCCCAACCACACGGCACAGACAGGGGCCCCGCTGCTACCACCCGGGCTGAGAACGGAGCTGGCTGAATAGCCCGGAGGCGGGCATTTCAGGCGCAGCCAAGCCTTCCCGGCGGACACCACTACAACGAGGGCACCCTGCCTACCGGTGCCCCGCCAGGATGAGTTCATCCAGCTTGTTCGCCAGCGCCTGCATCTGCGCCTGCGTCGGCGGGGAGGAGACCACCAGGTTCAGCGGGGCCACGCCGTTGGTGCTTGCGCTGCTGTTGGCCAGGGCACTCGCCAGCCCGTTGGCCACGGCGTCACTCAGCTGCGCCGTGCTCACCTCGCCCGGCACTCCGGTCGGAATGCCGAACTCAAAGTGGACCGTCGTCCCGTCAAAGGTGGACGTCACCGTCGCCCCGGCCAGCGGGGGCAGGGTCGTCACCCCGTCCACCACGGCAGCGGCAAAGGGGGGACCCTGGGGACCAGGATCGCCTTGGGGGCCGGGCGAACCGACCGGGATGGCGAGGATTTCGTCGTGCAGGCCGTTGAGCTGCGCCCGCATTTGCGCGGCATCAGTCTCCGTATTTTCGCGGGGCAGAGTGGGATCGAATGGCATCGGGGCGATAAGTGAGTGAGTTAATTTCCATCTGGCACGGGCCGCCGGCAGAGTCACCCGCCGGCCGCCCGCGCCCTATCATGCGCCGCCCTACGGGGCGATCGTGATCTTCTGCACCGGCGTCCAGTCGCCCACCGCCACGCCCTTGTCCCAGAAACGCAGGCGGAACTCCCGCACCTCCGGCTTCCCCGCCAGTGCCAGCGGACGCGAGTCCAGATACGGGCTCTCCATCCCCACCGCCAGATCCACCCAGTCCCCGCCGTTCACCCGGCTCTGGATGAACACGCCCGTGTGGCCGTACTTCTTGTAGCCCAGCTCCACGCACTGGCAGTCCGGCCCCTGCACCGCCTTCAGGGTGAATTCCGGCACCAGGTGTGTGTCCACCCTCACCGGGCCGACGATGCCCAGCTCAATGCCCAGCGCCTCTGTGTAGCCAGGCGCGAGCTTGATCTGCTGGATGTAGGCAAAAACGCGAGCCTGGGCGCCCGAAGCCACCAGCGTCACGCCCGTCGGCAGGTCCGGCAGGGTGAAGACCGGCGGCGTGAAGACCCCCGTGCCATACGCCAGCACGTCCAGCGACGCCGTGTACGCCTTTCCATGGTCCCGCACCGCCGTGCCCACCGCGCCGATGTACCAAGCCTCGCAACGGCAGTCATTGGCGCGTGCCGCCGCAATCAGCGGGTCCAGGCCCAGCTCGCCCGCCCGTTCCTCCATCTTGTCCGCCAGGTGCGTGTACCACTCCGGCTGGGCCGCCCTCAGAGTGGGGAAGTATTCGTCTCGTTTCATTTTGTGTGTCCTCCTTGTTGTGTTGTTTGCGTTAGTGTCCGGTGGTGCCGCCGGGCCCCAGAAGGCGCCCGAGTTCCACCGGGATTGATTCCAAAAAGCCATCTACCGCGCCCCTCCCCGCGCGGTGGTTTCCCCCGTCCCCGCCAAAAAACCCCGCTCGCCCCCCGCCGCCTTTACCCCACCCGGGAATGATTTTCCGGCGTCCTGGAATAGTTTTCCGCCATCCTGGAATGATTCTCCGCTTTCCTGGAAAAGTTTTACAACGTCCTGGAATGATTTTCCGCTCTCCTGGAAAAGGTTTCCGACGTCCTGGAATGATTCTCCGCTGTCCTGGAAAAGGTTTCCGACGTCCTGGAATGATTCTCCGCTCTCCTGGAAAAGGTTTCCGACGTCCTGGAATGATTCTCCGCTCCCCTGGAATAGTTTTCCGGCGTCCTGGAATGATTCTCCGCTCCCCTGGAAAAGGTTTCCGGCGTCCTGGAATAGTTTTCCGGTCCCCTGGAAGAAAATTTCCCGGGCGGGGAAATACCCACCCTTCCCCGTGCGGGGTCTTCCGGTCTCCTTGGTTTGGCAGGTGGGAAGCGTCATAAACATCCGGCTGCGCCGGGATTGCGGATCGACAACCGGCCCGCATGGTGTGACAACGCACCAGCCCCCGCGTTCATTTCAAAAAAATCGCAGAATCGGAAAAAAAGTTCCAAGGCATCCTCGCGCCCTGGCAGACTCGCCCTTGCATCCCGCCGCAGGCAGGCGTAGCCCTCAGGCGGTCTTTCCCCGGCGGGAACTCTTAGGTTAGCAGGCACGACGCCTGTCGGAGGAAACCCGGGGGGAGGCCGGTTTTGAAGACAATAGTTGGCAGGTTTCAGCCTTGCGGAAGCCACGTATTCCGAAGAAGCCCGCGCAACACCGGCGGCCGTCCCTTGTTAATAATTAATTCAGGGCTTTTGCGCTCAGACTTCGCACCGGCTCCCCGCTGAGGCTGCGGTCCCTCTGAAATCGGAGGGACCGGGGCAGTGGGCTCGTCGTTTCCGGAGTTGCCGCTGGCCTCACCTCGCCGAATTGCTCCTTTTTGCTTGCCGCCCCACCCAAATTCACTCAGCCTGCAGCACCTCCGGAAAAACCCCATGAAAAACACCCACTCACCACCTCCGGCCAGCCCCTACCAGCCCCAAAAGTCTCCCCATCACTTCCCCCGGGCCCGCCCCAGCCAAAAAAGCAACCACCTGCCTCCCCCATTCCACCCCTTCGCCCGATCATTCAGTTCGCTTAATCATCAACCCCTCCGGCTCCATTGGATTTACGCCCTGCCAGCCTCACCATATCCACGCGCCTTCAATTCGTTTCACTCCCGTTTTTCACCAAAAAGGTGCCGCCAAACCCTGGATAGTCGAACCGCTCAGCCGGACTTCCAGTTTTCCTTAACGAATCCCCCAGAACCCGCCAAAAACCTTGCTTTTCTGTCCAATTGGATGTACTCGTCGCCAACCCCGCCATACCCATTCAGAATCAGATGAGCACCCACCAATCCGCCTCCTCCAAAACTCCGCCCGCCACCCGGATATACGGACAGATCGGGGGCTAATATCCAACTGTTCGACCCAGAAACCGAGTCCATCGCCTCATGTCTGAAATAGTCTCCCGCCACGTTCTCTTTGAGATTGAGCACCACATCCGTGAGCGTGTGGCTGATGCTGAGTTTGGCTTCCAGTTCAGCGAGGCTGACGAGGACGCGGTTACTGGTGCACTCGGTCAGTCGCTCGTTACACGACCGAGGCAGACTTACGACTTGAGCACTGAGTCCCAGTATGAGTGGAGCTTCACATACCGGAAGATTCGTGGTCGCGGCCCGAAGGCTCCAGAGAAGTCCATCGGTGCGGATGGCATTTTCCACATGGAGGTCTTTGGCGCAGATGGAGAGTTGCTGAGGCAGAAGGGTCTTTTGTTTCAAGCGAAGATGGGAACGAAGCCTTCGGGGGGGATGAAGATGCGAGAACAGATGGAGTGCCTGATTCGGTTTCGTCGGGCTTCGATACTGCTTGAGTATGGCCCTCACGGTTACTCCGCCACCCCCGTTGACGATTTGCCACAGGACGACAACAACTGGAGGTATCGCAGGGCAGTCACAAGACCTCTCGCTGACGTCTTGGGCTCGGATTTTGTCCACTGCCGCATCGGGCAGTTGGGCTTGCGATTTGACCATAATCGAGAGTGCCTGTTATTCCCCGAGGAGACCAATGGCTATCATTTCGCCTCGAACGCTGACATAGTCACACTTCACATAGACCGCTATCCATTATGAGCAGACCAGTTCACATGCAACCAAGGCCGAACAAGAGCGCTGCGGGACAAGGGGAGGGCCGCTTGTTGTCGTCTCAAGGCCAACTGCAATTTGAACATCACCCGCTTCGTTCATGCTCTCCGCCGCCCCTCCCGTACCAGAGCTTGATCGTTCGCCCCCAATAAATCATCACCCACCAACCACAACCAGACTAAACACAGCTATGAGTATCAATAAACCTAGTTCATCCAACACATCGAAAGGCGACTCCTCAGCAAAGCCGCAGACATCTGGTGTCCGTGACCTCCAAAATAAAACTGCCGCGAAAACGGTGAAGGTTTTGACGACACCAAAAAAGCCCTAATCCACACCACCCCACATCTAACCCACACACACAGCATATGCTCGAATCAGACAGAATCCAATACGATCAAGAGATCGCTTCAGCAGAGCGTGAACTCGCAGGTCAAGAACAGCGTCTTCAGGACGCAATTCGGAACGGAGTTTCTCCACAAGGCATCGAAAGCTTTCGAAAAGGAGTATCCGAGTATAAAAGTCGCCTCGCTACCGCTCGTAGTAAAAAGGCATCCGATTACTACAACATGAACAGCGATTAGCTGACATCACTCGCCACCGTCCACTAAACCACATCACAAACACAACAAAATTTTATGGGATTCTTTAAGCAATTCTTAGACAATGTTCGCGGCTCTCTGCCACCTATCGTAGGCGGCACGGCAGACGATTCGGCATCAAACCCCAATTCAATGAGAGCACAGGGGGTCGTTAGATGCCCAAACTGCGATCAGCACGGCAACGTAAACGGAGCTAGCTGCGGACGCTGTGGCGGCTACAGGTATTTGAAGAACAATCAACCCTACCTTCCGTAGCTGCGAATATAGCTAGTCGGCGTCTCATCTCTGCCGAGATAGTACCAATAACCAACGCCATGCCACTAATAATCTGCCCCGATTGCTCGCGCGAAATTTCCTCGTCAGCGAAATTGTGCATTGGATGTGGTCGTCCCTTGGAATCTGACCCGATTAGTGTGAGCGGCATTTCAGCGGCGGCGGAACCGAAAGCCACTACCCCAGGGTTTCGGAAAAAACCGCGTGAGCTGGCTTACGGAGTGATTTTCGCTCTGGCAGGGATGTTCTCGGTTTTCCTGCTGCACACCGGGCAGCATTCTGCAGCTCGGGAAGCCTATTCGCATATTGCATCGAGTTCTTTCGATGGCTACAGTCAGTTTAAGACGCGCTATAGTTCCAAGTCGCAAATGCTAGATGCTCTTCATATTTCAGCAATGGCAGCAGACTTATTTCATGACCCGTTAGCGGCTGATCCATCAACTGTCGAAGCGTCGAATCAAGTCAGGCTCATCATGAATAGGACTCCGCTCGTAGCATCCGCTATGCGGTCGGTTGATCGCAGTTGGTGGGCTTGGCTGGTTGCATTCGGAGTGATCTGGTTTTTCGTAGCTTGGGCATTTATTTGGTTCTTGAGCGAAAAGCGTGGGAACAATTCTTTGAACCGGGGCAACCGATCTGTTGGCGCGGAGCGCTTTCTCGGCATGTAGAGCGGTATGATTGACCACGCGCAGTTTGAAAAGCTTTTGGGCATCTCCCCTCCGT